>JANPDK010000024.1:0-26523 GCA_031431415.1 Acidobacteriota bacterium
CGACGATGCCCGCGTTTCGACCGCCGTCGCACCACCGCTCTATTACGTGATTCCGCCGCAATACAAAGATGCGATCGATCTACTCTCGCTACACGGCATCAAGTTCACACGATTAGCCAAGCCGCTCACGACCGATGTCCAGAGCTACAAACTAACCGAGCCAAAATGGGCGACCAACTCATTTGAAAATCGCATCACGCTCACTGCAAAACAGACGCCGGTAGAGGAAACGCGCACCTTCATTGCCGGCTCGGCCCTCGTTCCGCTCGATCAGGAAGCAGCAAACGTCGCGATCCATCTACTCGAACCAAACGGCCCGGATTCGCTTTTTTATTGGGGATATTTCAACTCGATCTTCGAACAAAAAGAGGGCGGCTCGGGCTACGTCCTCGAAAAGCTCGCCCGCGAGTTGCTCGCCAAAGACCCAAAGCTACAAGAAGAATTCGACAAACGCCTCCTCGACCCCGCCTTCGCCCGCAGCCCGCAGGCAAGGCTTAGATTCTTTTACGAAAGGTCGCCGTATTATTTGAATCAGAAGATCGGGGTTTATCCGGTGGGAAGGATACTAAAGCGGTTGGTCGATTCCCCACTATCAAGCAATCTGTTAAACAAAACCGACGACTAATATGGCGGCATTGATCGAAGAATTTGTGGGTATCGTCGAATCGCTAAATCGCGGCGGCATCGATTATGCTGTCTGCGGCGGCTGGGCAATGGCCATTCACGGACGCCTGCGGACAACGGTCGATATCGACATTCTCATTCTCGCAGACGACCTTGATGCCGCCATGAGAGTCGCCAGAGAACGCGGTTTCGACATCGAGGGATTGCCGCTCAATTTTGACGGCGGAAAAACTCAGATCCGTCGAATTTCGAAAATCGACAAAGTGTTGAGGGAGCTGATCACTCTCGACCTTCTGCTAGTCACGCCCGTTTATGAACAGGCATGGAAAACACGCCGCAGAATGATTTGGAACAAGGGCGAATACAAAGTTGTTGATGTCGAGGGTATGATAATAATGAAGGAACTTGCCGACCGACCCAAAGACCGTGAGGACCTACGATTCCTTAGAGGCGAAGATGACGAAAATTGATATGTCACCGGACGCAGTAACGAGTAGGATGTTGATGCTCGATCAACTGTGGGAGCTTGCCGTGTCCCTTAAGAATTCCAAAGCAGGCCCCCGCGTCGAGGATGCCGAACCGCCCGTTTACTCAGAACAGAAAAAGGCGGATCACACGGATCCGCTTCCTCAATAAACTGGTGGAGATGAGGAGAGTCGAACTCCTGACCTCTTCATTGCGAACGAAGCGCTCTGCCAACTGAGCTACACCCCCAAACGGAGAGAGTTTAAGGTTCAATGTTCAAAGTTTCAAGTTTTCCAAATGAAAATATGACGCCTAACTTCCCATAACTTTGAACCTTGAACTTGAAACTTTGAACTCAAGCTACTGTACACCGGCTGGAAGCATCGAGCCTTTCGGATCAGCCGCGAAAGCGTAGCCGTCCTCGATCTTGCCGATCAGGCCGTGAAACGAGATGTCGCCCTCGGTATTTACAACCACCACCACGTCACCGGGGCTGCTGAGTTTTTCGTCGACTTTGAATTTAATGATCGTCGCGTTACCGTTCTCGGCACTGACCGCGTCGTATTCGAAGGTGTCGGTATTGAAACTATGTGTCTGGCAAAAAGCTACTTCCATAAGGGAATTAGACCATAAAGACCGGACCTGCCGCAAAAAGGCTCGAGAGACGCAAGATCAACCCCCCGATCTTGCGTCTTTTGAGCCTTTTTTTTCCAGTTCTATAATTCGGAGGCCTACGCCGATCGCGTCATGATCAGACAACGGAAACCCTTCCGCATCGATCAGGTTGCCGATAGTCTGCGGCTTAGTATCCGCCGCGACCTCCATTCCTTTCGACGTAAACCAATCGAGCCGCGTATGGACGATTCCGCCGACTCGCCCGGCGGCCCAGAAGATGAATGGAAAACACCATTCCGGCACCCAGTCTCGGAGGTTTGTATTCTTTTCGATGCTGGCAATGTCGTAATGAAGCGTGCCGACGCCGATGTTGTTGAGATCGCGAAATGTGTAGCCGCGAGATTCGAGATGTGCGAAAAGTCGCTTTTCGAAGAACTGCTCGGGATGCGGCAGATGATTGAGAGCCACATTCTTCGGCCCCATAAAAACCCGTCGCCAATAGCCCATGATCGCCCGCGTCGAGCTTTGCGAGTTAAATCCCGTCGTGTTCCAATCGCCGCCAATAAGGGTCGGCAACGGCGGTAGCGTATCAAGATGGTCGAGGATGATCTTCATCTGCAGCACGCGATGAGCCCGCGAACAATGTGCGTCCAGATGCACCGTCACCGCTCGAAACGTGCCCGCAGGATGCTCGATATCGGCAAATAGGGCACGCAACCAACCGAGCCGTTTCTCCTTGCCCCACATCTTGTCCTTACCGTTCGGCAGCGGAATCGCGTGAACATTAGACATCGGATATCGCGACAACATACCCAAACCGTGAATCGACGAAGTATTTTCGCCTTCCATATCCGACTCGACACCGCTTCCCTTTTGCAGCGGAATATAGACCGGAGCAAACGCGTAGTTCAGCCCGAGTTCGTTCGCTAATTCCTGAGCGACAAAACGGTTCCCGCTCCGGGCCATGCCATGGTCGAGTTCGGTGAGAAGATAAAGATCTTTGTCTTTGAGATCGGAATGATTTTTGAGCGCATCGAGAATGCCGTCGAAACGGATGCCGCGTTCGAGATTCCATGCAACCGCGTTCAGAGTGCAAGCTTCAGCTTGTTCCTCGCCGTGAGACAGGCTAAAGCCTGCACTCTGAACAACGACCGCATTCAATATCCGCTCCGCCTCGCCACCGATCCGCGACCACAATCCCGACGCCTCCATCTCGGCGGTCGATTCGAACTTCAGAAGCTCCGGAAAGTGATTGTTTAGATCGTGTTCGAGTATCGAGGGCGGACCTGTGTAGCTGGCTTCGGACGGCGTCATAAAAATACTTAGGATACAAGTCCGACAGTCACCGGTCTAGGCCCGACGGCGGCTGAGTATGAAATTCCCGACAGCGAATCCGATCAAGCCGGCCGAAATATACAGTATTGAGCAGATGCCGCAGGAGATCGCCTGAAGAACCAATAGATCCAGAAAATTCGTCTTATGTTCCATATATTCCCGCACGGAACCAAAGCCATGATACGAAAAATCGCGCTCCCAAAACGGTATCCACGCGAGTCGGTCGACAAAGAAGGACGTAAGCAATACATAAGTGCCTATGTACACGCCCATCAGGACTAAGTAATAAACACCAATATTTACCGCGGCTCTACGAACGCCGAGAGCTACAGATCTGTAGCCAACGTATCCGCAAACCACAAACGTCGCGACAACTATTGAGTTGTGAACGGCTAGCCAGATCGACAGATCAAACCTTACCAGGCAGGTCACCGCAACGTATGCGGAAAGTACGACGCCCGAGATCACCGCCAGAATAATTGCTCGGCTAATCGTCATACCGTTCTTTGACCGGTGCCACCGCCAGAAAGTCACTCGTGATCCGTTCTGTGTAGGTGGTGATCAGCTCCTCGATCCGTTTCTGTTTTGACGACTGAAAGATCATCCCGACGTGCTTTGGTTTTTTTATCCGATAAACGATCTCTTCGTCGGTGTAGTGCGAAGTGTCTGGCTCATCGACGTTGGCGAGGGCGAGCGTGATGCCGGCGAAGTCTTTTCGCAGCTTTGGCAACTGATACGGATTTTCTTTGCTGGCGGTCTCGAGCTTCGCCCATTCGCGCCAGAGGTTGAAGTTGCAGGCGTGTTCGAGAACGTTGGCGATATAGGCCCCGCCGACACGGCAGGCGACTTCGAGTAAGTAGAATTCACCTGTCTCAGCACTCTGTAAAAACTCTGCGTGCGACACGCCGCGTTCGTACTCGAACGCCATCAGCAATGCTCGGTTCAGCGTCTCCAGTTGCTTCCGCTCGTTGGAACGGTACGACATCGTCGACGAAGTAAACACACCACCGTAGTGCGAGACGTTAAACGGCGTCGTGCCGTACTGGCTCACGCCGCACGCCAAAACCTTGCCCTTTTCGACGGCCGAATCAACGTGAAAAACGCTGCCCTCGATAAAGCGTTCGATCAAGAACTGCGACGGGTGATCTCGCCAACTGTGACGGTTATCGAGGTCCGTAAGCACATCCCAAACCTCTCCCTCGGTCTCGCATTTGCGAATGCCAAAGGCCGAAACCTCGTGTCGCGGCTTTACCACCCACGGGGCCGGAACGTCATCCAGAAACTGCGTGATTTGTTCTGGGTTAAAAGCTCCGACGAAATCCGGACACGGAATTCCAGCTTTCGCGGCCAGATTTCGCATCGTCAGCTTGTCGCGAAAACGCCGTAAGTAAGAGCTCGTCATTCCCGGCAACTGCAGATGTTCGCGTGCCAGAGCCGCCGTTATAACGTCAAATTCATCGATCCCAACCACGCGGTCGATCGGATTGGAGCCGGCGATATTTGTTACGACCCGAATGTAGTCGCCCGGCTGTGCGTCGTTCTCGACCGTCTTTGCATCATTGATCGCCGTCCACGCCCACGCCGCGTCGAGCAGCTTTTTTCGCGTGACCAACGTCACCTGCCAACCGGCATTTTGAGCTTCCTCCAGAAACTCATTCCCCTTGAATTCGCTTGCGATGCAGACGAGATGCTTTGCCATAAGCTTGTATTCCGTCATCGGTTTACCAAGCCGATGAATTCTGAGCAACTGATTTTCTTTTGAAATAAAAGAATGTCACAATTTAGCCATAGAGACAACAAAAATCCTTGTTTTGTCGTACAAATTTGAGATGTTGACAGCAGTTTTATGGAAAGTTTTGACCTTGTAAATTTACTCAGCAATCTCATTCCCTACATTGTGGTCCTGCTGCTTGCGATCTCGTGCCACGAGGCCGGCCACGCCTGGATGTCAATGAAATACGGCGACGACACGGCATATATGCTTGGCCGCGTCACAATAAATCCGGTCGCTCACACCGATCCGATCGGGACTTTGTTGATACCGATCGCTAGTTTTGTACTCACATTTACAACCGGAGCACGCGTTCCCTTGATCGGCTGGGGCAAGCCCACGCCCGTCAATCCGCGGAACTGGACCAAGTACAAGGAAGCAAATGTAATGGTCTCGATCGCCGGGATCGGAGCGAACCTGATCCTTGCAACTATCGGCTTTGCGATATTCAAAACGCTTATCGAAACTGAGGCGATAAATGCAGCAAACGCCCGCGAAGGCATCGTGAAGGTTGTGGTTGTTTTCCTAAACTACCTGATCTTTCTAAATGTCTCACTTGCTGTGTTCAATCTTCTTCCCTTCCCGCCGCTCGATGGCAGTAAGGTCTTACAGACATTTTTGCCTGCGAGTTTTCAGCCGCTGTTCGACTTGCTCGAGCAATACGGCTTCCTGATATTGATGGTGCTGGTCTATATGGGCGTCATCGGGATCGTAATGTATCCGTTCTACATCTTTGTCGATTATCTGCTCTATACTCGCTGGTTTTAGTTTATGAAGAAACGTATTTTCAGCGGCGCTCAGCCGACGGGACAGCTTCATATCGGCAACTACCTCGGCGCACTCAAGAATTGGGTAGCGTTACAGGATGAGTACGAGTCGTTTTACTGCATCGTAAATCTCCACGCGATCACGCTGCCGCAAGATCCGGCGACGCTGCGCAAAGCAACCCTCGACCTCGCACGTATTTATCTTGCCGCCGGAGTCGATCCCGAAAAAGCGACGATCTTTATCCAATCGGATGTACCTGAACACGCGGAATTGACGTGGATTCTGTCCTGCATTGCTCGTATGGGCGAGCTTGAGCGGATGACGCAGTTTAAGGATAAGGTTTCTCGAAAATACTCACTTTCAGGAGAGAATTCGGAATCACATTCCAGATCGGCGGGCCGATCTCGCTCCCTGTCGGGGGCTGGCTCGGAATCTGGTTCCGCATCTGGCTCGGACAGCGTTTCCTTGCGCTCCGACAGACGAAACGTCGAACGAGCACCTTTGGGTTTGTTCACCTATCCCGTCCTGATGGCCTCCGACATCCTGCTCTACCAAACCGATCTCGTCCCCGTCGGACAAGATCAAAAGCAGCATTTAGAACTCAGCCGCGACCTCGCCGAGCGTTTCAACCGCGATTACGGCGTCGCATTCAAAATTCCCGAGCCCTACATTCCAAAAGCCGGAGCGAGCATCAAATCGCTGCAAGATCCGGCGAAAAAGATGTCGAAATCGGATGAGAATCTCCACGGCTCGATCTTTTTGCTCGACGACGCAGACACGATCACAAAAAAGTTCAAACGCGCCGTCACCGACAGCGGCACCGACATCACATTCGACGAAACGCGGCCCGCGATCACAAATCTGCTGACGATCTATCAACTCCTGACCGGCAAAACACCCGACGAATGCGTCGCAAATTTCGAAGGCAAAGGCTACGGCCAGTTCAAAGGCGAACTCGCCGAAGCGACCATCGAATTCCTAAGCCCGTTTCAGGAACGCGTTAAGGATTACGATGACGCATCGTTAGCCGCCATTCTAAAAACCGGAGCAGACAAGGCACGGCTGGTTGCAAGCGAGACCCTACAGAGTGTATATCAGAGAATGGGCATCAAATAATGGGAACGTAACGGAGGGAAAATGAAGGTCCAGGTAACAGTAGCTGCAATTGTCGTGTCGATATTGTTCCTGGCTTTCTGGTTTTGGCCGTACAGCGACGATTTCACGACAGAATATCAAGCAGTGGCCGATAAGGTAGCAGAGATAATCGAAAATGATCCGACCAGCGACGGTGTAAGTAAGGCTCACCAATACTTTAACTCGCGTGAAACCCGCCTAAAGGATCGATTCAAATTCGGACTCAAGCCTGATAAGAACGGCTCCGTCTCCGAGACTGTCCGAAGCCGTTACCAGACGGTCGTAAATACGGGAACGTATCCTCTACAACGTTTGGGGGATAAGCACCCCGACCTTCGTCAAGCTATTCAGATGCTAAGGGCTGACATGGGAATGCAGAGGTTGGGTTACTAAAAGATACAAATGAAAAGAATCACAATCTACGAAAAACCTACCTGAACGACCTGCCGCAATCTTGCGACGCTGTTTCGTGAAAACGGCATAGATCACGACAAGGTCAATTATTTTAGGGAACCATTTACCGAAGATAGCCTCGCCGCTTTGATCGCAAAGACAGGCAAACGGCCATTCGAATTGATGCGAAAGGGCGGTGACGGCTCGGTGACAGCCGAAACTGCTGATCCGGCGGTGATCGCGGCAATGGTCGCCGATCCAAACCTTATCCAGCGGCCGATCGTCGAGGTCGGCGACAAAGCGGTGCTGGCGAGGCCGATAGAGAAAGCGTTGGCAATAATATAGGAGTGATTCACCACAGAGGCACAGCGCACACAGAGACTAATCGTCAAAACAATTTTTGTAAGGAAGGTTTAGAAAATATTTTTGCCATTTCTCAGCGATCTCCGTGCCTCTGTGGTGAAATGTCTTTATGAGTTATACAAACGGAAATGGCAACGGCCATTATCCAAAACCTCGAAACGTACTCGGCGGCACGCTCGAATCGTGCTGTACCGATCCGATGACCGGATTTTACCGCGACGGCTATTGTCGCACGGGTGCAGACGATTCGGGCCGGCACACCGTGTGTATTTTGGCGACAGACGAGTTTCTTGCGTATTCAAAATTGGTCGGTAACGACCTTTCGACGCCGATGCCGCAGTATGCTTTTCCCGGGGTCAAGGACGGCGACAAATGGTGCCTCTGCATGCTGCGCTGGAAACAGGCCCTCGAAGACGGCATGGCTCCGCAGGTCGTGCTCGCGTCAACGCATGAATCAGCCTTGCAGGTCATCGAACTCGAAGATCTGAAACGCCACGCGGTGGATGGATAAATCGTAATTCGTAATTGCCAATTCGTAATTGATTCATCTGTGTGACCCGTTTGAAATCAATTACAAATTCACAATTACGAATTACGAATTTAAGAAAGTGCAGGAAACTAGCGAACAATACAACTTCGACTTTCACCGCGAGACGGCTGAGATCGTGCGCGATGGGTCGGAGGAATTGAAGATCAAGATCGGCGAATTTGCCGGGCCGCTCGACCTGCTTTTGTTTCTGATCAAACAGGAGCAGGCCAATATTTTCGACATTCCGATCGCCAAAATCACACAGACATACCTCGAATATATCCAGATGATGAAAAAGCTGGATATCGCCGTCGCGGCTGATTTTCTGGTGATGGCAGCGACGCTGATCGAGATAAAGTCAAAGATGTTGCTGCCGCGTGATCCGAAAGCGATCGGCGAAGACGAGGAATTTGACGATCCGCGTCAGGAACTCGTCGACCGGCTGATGGAATACGAAAAATTCAAATCCGCCGCCGGCATGCTCTACGAACGCTCGACCATCGAACAGGCGATCTTCACCCGCGGCCCGATCGAATCGGACGAAAACAACGCCGAGGTTGATGCGTCAGTTTTTGATCTTCTAACAGTTTTCCAAAAGATCGCCGCTCGTCACGTCGACGAGATCAAAATGGAGATCGAGCGTGAAGAGATCTCGCTCGCCGACATGATCAAGAGCCTAAAGGCACGCATTTTCGAGTTCGGCGAGATTAACCTGCTGGAGTTTTTTGAGGAGATGCGTTCGAAACGCGAGTTAGTAACCGCCTTCGTCGCCGTGCTCGAGATCGTCCGGACGGAAACCGTTCGATTGCTCCAAAAAACGACGTTTGGCGATATTGTATTGAAGAAAGTTTGACCACAGATAAACAGAGATAGACACAGATTTAGTGAATTCTTATCCGTGTTCATCTATGTTAATCTGTGGTTAATTTTTGTATTGAAATGGAAGAGGAAGTTCAGGAAATTGAAAGGACACCGCGTTCGCCGGCGGAGCTGATGACGATCGTCGAGGCTCTTGTTTTTGTCGCCGACGAACCGGTGAATTCGCGCGTCCTTGCCGATGTTCTCGATGAAGACCGCGGAGCCATCGAGGCCGCGATGGAAGAGCTCGCAAAGGAATACGAAGCTCGCGAAGGCGGCCTCCAGATCCGTTCGATCGCCGGCGGCTGGCAGATCGCGACTCGAACCGAGCTGCACGAGGAGGTTCGCAAATTCCTAAAAACACGACCATCCGCAAAGCTCTCGCTCGCCTCACTCGAAACGCTCGCCGTCATCGCCTACAAGCAGCCGGTCACAGTCCCTGAGATCCTAGAGATCCGAGGTGTCCAATCCGCGACATCGATCAAAACGCTGCTCGACAAACGCCTAATCGTCGCTAAAGGCCGCAAGGAAGCCGTCGGCCGCCCGATGATGTACGGCACATCTAAGGATTTTCTGATACAGTTTGGTTTGCGAGATCTGACTGAATTGCCTAGCATCGAGGATTTCGAGGATCTGGTGTCTTAGTTCAGAGTGCAAGCTTTAGCTTGTATTACGGACGGAAAACAAGCTAAAGCTTGCACTCTAAACTTATGCAGGAAAGATTACAAAAACTCATCGCTCAGGCCGGCATCGCTTCGCGGCGTGCTGCGGAGCAGATCATTTTGGCGGGTGACGTTACCGTCAATGGCGAGATCGTTACTGAGTTGGGAACGAAGGCTGATCCGGAAAAGGATCATATCAAAGTTCGCGGCAAGCTGATCAACAAGAAGCTGAGCGGACGCCCGAACTATTACGTTCTGGTCAACAAACCCAAAGGCTATCTCTCAAGCTCCGCCGACCCGGAAGGCCGCAAGCTCGTGACGGAATTGGTATTAGGCAAAGGCCGTGTCTTCCCGGTTGGTAGGCTTGATTTTAATACTGAGGGCCTGATCATTCTGACGAATGACGGCCAGTTTTCCAATCACGTCGCGTCATCTCGTTCTATACCAAAGGTTTACGAGGTCAAGGTCAAGGGTTTGCCGAATCCGAACGCGATCAACAAACTCCGCCGCGGCATCGTGCTCGAAGACGGTTTCAAGACCGCTCCGGCCGAGATCAAGGATCTAAAGCCGACCGATAAAAACGGCTGGTACGAGGTCATCCTGCACGAAGGCCACAACCAACAGATCCGCAAAATGTTCGACGCTGTCGGCCACTCTGTCGTCAAACTCCGCCGCACAAAGATCGGCACGGTATATGATCCATATCTCAAAGCAGGCGAGAGCCGCGACATGACACCCGAAGAGGTCGCGTCGTTTGCAGTCGCTAATAAATCGCCCAACTCAAAAGCTAACCGATCAAGGCCCGATGCTCGACCATCAGGCAAAGGTCCTGGACGACCTTGATGCCCGCCTCGGCGAGCCGTTCTGCTACTTCATCATTCCTGATGCCAAGCTGAAGCCAAACTGCTTTCGGCTTCTTTTCGAGTATTTCCAGAGTGTGTTTCGCAACGTCCTCGCTGCGGCGAAAGACGTTGAGCAAATCGATCTCACCGGGAATATGGCTCAGATCGCGATAAACCTTCTTGCCCAAGATCTCCGTCACCTCAGGATAATAAATCGGCACCGGAATGATCTCGTACTCCGCGTCGGCCATGTACTTCGACACGTAAAACGCTGGCTGCGAGGCATGAGTTTCGGGCTTGATGCCGAGAACGGCGATCGTTTTAGTTCTTCTCAGCATTTCCCTGATCTGATCGTCGGTCGTCAGCAGATTTTCTTTCCAATTCATAGACCTGATTTTAGTGACACCGGATAGCCGTCTGCAAGTATCAGATCTCGGGCGAGAGCTTGCTCTCAACTGGAAGCTATGCAAATATACCTGCGAGTTAGGTTTCTCCGTGATCAATGATGACAACCGCACAACCATCAACGAAGTTTTCTGTTTGGCTTTTTTTGATCACCTTTGCCCTTATATTTTATGGTACAGGTGCATCGTTTGTGGAGAGTTTTGTCAACTACCCGACGTGGCCGCTGATCGGAGCGGCGGAGTTTCGCACCTATCATCAAACTCTCGGCCCACTGATCATCGGCTATATGGTCATTCCGATGCTCATCGGTACGGTTTTGACGATCTTACTGGCGTGGTTTCGCCCCGCCCTGATCCCCCGTTGGGCGATCTGGCTCTCGATCATCCTCCAAATGGTAATTTGGATCTCCACGGCCACGATCCAACTTCCCATTCAGTTTCAACTCAGCTCTAACGGACAGTCACTGCCGCTGATCGAACAGTTGATATTTACCAATTGGTGGTATCGCAAAATACCCCAAATTATCAATACAGTCCTGTTCTTATGGATGATGTCGTTCCTTCTGCGGGCAAATTTCAAACGCGATGCTGAAGCCTAACAACGACCGGCACCGTACCGATCGTGTTTTTCCATCTAACTAGCCAAACTCCATGCCAAAAATTTGCAAGCGTTCGTCACGTTATGTCATCATAAGTGTTTGTTATACACGGCAATTATGAACTTTGAATTATCGGAAGAGCAATTACAAATAAAATTTAGCGTCCGCGAATTTGCTGAGAGCGAGATACGTCCGCATGTGATGGAGTGGGACGAGACGCAGCATTTTCCTGAGGAATTGCGGCCGAAGTTGGCAGAGTTGGGACTGCTTGGCGTCACTTTGCCCGAACAATACGGCGGTGCCGGGATGGGCTATGTCGAATACGCGACGATCATCGAGGAGCTTGGCCGCGTATGCGGCAGCGTCGGCTTGTCGGTTGCAGCGCACAATTCGCTTTGCTCGAACCACATCTACATGTTCGGCAGCGAAGAGCAGAAGCAGAAGTACCTCGTCCCGCTCGCGACCGGCGAATCGTTCGGAGCGTGGGGACTGACCGAGTCGCAAGCCGGCTCTGACGCAAGCGGTACACGGACGACGGCTGTCAGAACCGCGAGCGGTAGCGACCGGATTCCTTCTGGCTGGACCGTCAATGGCTCGAAGAATTTCATCACGCACGCATTAGCTTGCCAGACGCTCGTCGCCGTTGCCGTAACTGATAAAGAACAAGGAAATCGCGGCATTTCGGCGTTCATCTTCGACAAGACGATGGAAGGTTTTCGCGGCGATAAGAAGGAAAACAAGCTCGGAATGCGTGCCAGCGAAACCGCCTCGGTCGTCTTCGAAGACTGTTACGTACCCCAAGAAAACCTGCTCGGCACCGAAGGCGAAGGCTTTTTGCAGTGTATGCAGGTCCTCGACGGTGGCCGCATCTCGATCGCCGCTCTGTCCGTGGGCATCGCTCAGGGAGCTTACGAAGCGGCGGTGAAATACGCCAAAGAACGTCAACAATTCAACAAACCGATCGCAGATTTTCAGGCGATACAGTTCAAGCTCGCCGACATGGCCACGCAGATCGAATGCTCCCGTCTGCTAACTCTACAGGCCGCCGCAACCAAAGACGCCGGAAAACCGGTCACGCAAAAGTCCGCGATGGCAAAGCTCTACGCCTCCGAGACAGCGGTCCGCGTCTCCGAAGAATCGATCCAGATCCACGGTGGCTACGGCTACACAAAAGATTACCCTGCCGAAAAATACTGGCGCGACAGTAAGCTCTGCACCATCGGCGAAGGCACGAGCGAAATACAGCGGATCGTAATCGCTAAGCACCTATTGAAGGTCTGAACGGCCGCCATCATTACTTAGGTACGCCGTTGATGTGGATCGTGTATGAGGTACCGGCCGGAGCTGTGCCTATCGCGGAAACAGTCGCTGTATTGCCTTTGAGGTCGACGCTACCCGAATGGATCGTCATTCGCTCTTGATGTCGATCGTCGAACGCTGGCCGCCGCAGGCGGCCATGATCGCGACTGTTGGCGATAAAATGAATGCACCTAGATTTTTCGTGTTTCTCTCAGTTTTCGTATCGAGATTGTGCCGCTGGACGACGGTCCGTTTTATTCTTTTATCGAAACGATAGAGCAATTTTCCATCACGACCGTTATGTCGCCGCTGTCCATTTTTGCTCCTGACCGAAAGACCGCGATCGCCTCGACGATTGGTTTCTTTGCCGGGCTGCCTGCGACAAGCGTTTTTAAGCGTTCCAGTTTGTCACCACTTTCGCCGACGGCCATCGTGCATGAGATCGTCTTGCCCGGGCCGCCGTAGAAGTAGAAACTCCCCGCCTCGGCCGAATCGACTTCGCCGATTACAATCATCTCGCGGCCTTTGAATTGGTCGTTAAAGCCCTTTTCATCTTTGCCAACCATCTCAAAGATCTTCGGCGCGGCCACCATCGGAGCGTCGCCCGCCGGTTTGCGTGTCGATGTGTTAGCGGCATTTGCCGCATTTGCCGTTTTATTTGCCGGCGTTGAGGCCGAACCGCCGCACGAGACCGCAAAGATCGCCATGAAGGCGACAAACACGGAACTAATCTGTGTAAATTTTTTCATATTTTCCTCCTCAAAAAATTCTCTTTTCATCCCTTTTCTCCTTAGGCCACTCGTTCGCCGGCCAATGGAATCGCGACCATCATTGACTCCTGAACACTGACGTTTCTTGTCACACCATGTAGAATTAGACAAATTACGATCCCAATGCCCGTCAGAATCTGCCAGGTTATTGGGTAGAAAATCCACGTTCCAGTATTCAAAAACAATCACATTTTTATTGTTTTATCGCTAGATAGATAGTAATTATCAAACCGACGATAAAAACCAATAACATTAAAAATGAATCAGCAAATAAAACCCGATACCAACGTCTGGATTTTCTGGCAACGAGCGCGGCAACGATTACAGGGGAAAGAAAAAACAACATGTCGGTGACCCCAGGGAAATTGTATCCTCGTTTAATAGTATAAAAAAACCAAATCTTAAATGCCGTCGTAAAGCACGATAGCGCTATCGCGATCACTGCGTTTCTTCTTAGAGTTTCGTCGCTTATTTCCGCAACTGGCGGCGGCAGTGAAGTTGGAATTATGTAATTAGTGATTAAATTGTAATTGCAATTGCTGCAAACTTGTAAATATCCCAGATTCCCATGTCCGCAGTTATTACAGAGTATCGAATCCATTAGCTTTATCTCCTTATGACTTTATCGCTCTGTTTTCGGCCATCACAGCTATCGGCGGATGATATTCATTTTTCTTCATTTTTCTATCATGAAGAGCTTCGAGGGTAGAGTTACCGGTTAGACTACCGTCTTTTGAAAACTTGTATTCGACACGTTTGAACTCCTTTCCCCTTCTCATCCCCGACGGCAGTTGAACCCATAATTTGACTTTTATCTCGCCATTTTCAGCCGTCATGGCTTGCGGCGGATGGAATTCGCGCTCACCCATATCTTTGTCCTTTGTGTAAAGAACGGTAAAAAACGCCAGAAGACCTTTTTGAACCCAGTAACTCGCCAACATTTCGCGTTCTCGTTTCGGCGCCTTTTGCCAACCAAAGGCCGCGAGAGCATTCTTTGACAACGCCATGTCCGTGCTTTCAAAATACTTTGAATCAATAAACGCTCCGTCAAAATGACAGCCCTGGTCGTATCTAAAAAAACCGATGACGATGACGCTTTCGGTTTCCTTCAATCGCTCGATGCAAACTGATCTTGCATTGAGTTTGCTCCCGCCGGTTTTCCCAAGCTCATCGCGTTTCGCATCAACTCTCTTTTGCAGCTCCGCAATCACGCGTTCGTCGTTTGAGAGGGCAACCTTCTGAGCATTTGCACAGCCCGCAAGAATACAACCTAGAAAGACGAACCCGAGCGGGATTTTGAATCGATTTTTCATGGATTAAAATTTCAAGTAATGGATAACCATCTTGATTCTAAATCTGAGTGTTTCGGTCCCGCACGATTTGCAAATTTTCGTTGATCTTAAAAATCACCATAATGAACTCGCAATATAGCCGCAATAGCAGAATCGCTATTAAACCCGCGGCAATATAGTAGACTATGGCCAGAATCATAAAGAATAACGGTCCAAGCAAATGTTCAAATAACGGGAATATGCTTGACATGGAATAGATCTGATACAAACCGCTGTAAGCCGCGAAGCCACAGCTGCCGACGGTAGCGAGCAGGATGAGGACGATCCCGACGACGTAAATAACCTTTACGAGTCGTGCCGTAATAAATACGTCGAAGTTAAAGAATCCCTTCAAAAACGAGGTTTTTGCGGACGGGTCCTGGATTTCCGGTGTCATTTTATTTTTCTCCTATTTCTATTTGTTGTGTCACCCGGGTAGCAGTCATTCGTGCTTTAAGTTGCATTTGATCGCCGGTTTTTTCATCTTGTTAGGCTAAAGTCTCGAAGCTGACAACAACTGACATCCAGTTAGTACGATCTCGGTTCCTCCTTTTTTGGAACCACCCCAGGAGCTAAAAAGTCCTTTGGCGGTGGCATTCGGCATTAGTTTTGTATTTCCCTGTACGTTGTCCCGATAATATGATTCGAGGACGGGAAAATCCTTGTCAGAGTAGAAAGAGCCTTGACAGCGAACCAGTGTTGCTTGGTCGACAAAAAAATCAATCTCGCTTCCGTTTACCAGAGAAACGTTACCGGATACTTCTATTTCTTTGTCTTTTAGCCCGGCGTTCGGATTTTCTTTACCACCCGGCTTTTGGTATTCAGCTCTTAGGAATTCTGCCAATCTGGTTGCCGTGTATTTCGGCAAAGTAGATGTCGGCGCTGGTGTCGGCGAAACATTCGGGCCGGAATTTGAGTTAGCGGTGGAGTTGACGTTGCCGTTCGCATTTGAACCGCCAAACATACTACAGGAAATCGCAAAGCCTGTCAGTATCAACGCAACTATCAATAAATTCGTCTGTTTGTTTTTCATGTTTTCCTCCTTTTAGAAATACTCAATTTAATTACGGACATTTCACAAAAATCCCCGTGTAGCCAAGCGGAAGGTGTAATTTTGCTGCCGTGTATCCGGCACCGGCTTTGTTCTGCTGAACCTGAAAATCGCGTATCTGACAAAAAGGCTGGTTCGGCAGTTTGACGAGAGCTAGTCCCAGCTTAAATCTATATGCCCCAATCGTAGTCTTATAGATTTTATAGCCGGTCCCTGAACCCGCGAGCGACGTGTCGTCCATTGATTTCCAGGTCGTATAGGTCATGCCGGTTTTGTAAACCTTTATGCCAGGGAACTGGGAAGGGTAAGCGCTCCTCGCCATCGCTTCGGATGCGGGGTCGGAATATTGCGGCTGAGTCCAACTTCGAGTCGGAGCATCGCGGTCGATTTTCGCCTTTAGTTCGGCGACCTTTTCATCAAGTTTGGCATACGCGTCCGCCGGGATGACGGCACCCGCATCGGCATAAATTTTCCTGGCAGTCGTTAGTTCCTTTGCCTCCCATGCCGCCCGGTCGTAAAGCAATCGTTGCAAATCGTCCTTAACATAACCATTAGGGTCCTCCATCGCTTTGTCGATCTCGGACGACCAGATCTGAGTGTCTTGATTTATGCGTTTTTCGCCCACCATGACCTGGATTCTCTTGACGACCGCGGTCCTTTGTTCGGCGATGCGGCACCAATCGGCGACATTTTCTCCGATGTTTTCCTTGTCAGCACCCGGACGGCTCGTCAAATTCGGATATTTCTGGCAGACGGCAGCGAGACCCGTCAATTCGCGTGTCCATTTTTCGTATGTCGCGGGCTCAGGGTTGAAACCGGATGTCGAACGGTACTTCGGATCATAGCCAACCACAACCGTCCTAATCACACCTTCAAATGCCTTGGCGTCATCCTCAAACTGGGCGCGGACAAGTTTAGCCGCATTCTCGTCGTCCCGTTTCGCGGCGGCCGTTTTGGCACTCATGACCTCGGAGAGTTTTACTTTGGTAACGTTGTATTTTCCGACACCGTAACGCAGCATCGCGGTATCACCATCTATCGAATCGATGATGAACTGCCCGCCGGATGCTATGAAGACCGTATCGCCAACGTGGAAAACCTCGGACGGCCCGCTCAGCACGGGCTTTGGGGGCTTAATTACTTTCAGGGTCGTAAGCATAAAATACTGCGTGTCATTCGCACCCGGACCAAAACGCACCTTTGCCATTTCCTGATTCTTAAAACTCTCGATCTTGCCTGTCCGCCCGTCCTGCGTTTGAACAGTATCGCCCTGATTAAAGATCAACGTCGGAGCGTCCCGCTCCTGTTGCTCCCGCTTTTCCTGTTCCTGTTGCTGTTTCTGTTTCTGTTGCTCGCGTTTTAGTTCGGCGGCTTTTGCATTTGTCAGCGAAGCGAAACTATACATTCGGATATCCGATGCGTTCGGCCCGCAACTGACCTTTGCGCTTCGCCCGGTTATCGAAAACACGCGGCAGAGACGACCGTCAGATGTCTCGACCATTTCGCCTACGCTAAAACTCTCCTGTGCCGCCGCAAAAGCCACAAAGGCGAACATTAACAACGTCGCAAACATATATTTTCTCAAAGGCACACTTCTGCTATTCATTTGATTTGTCTCCTCACTTAATTTTGTCAGATGGAATCGGAGCCGGACTTCCTTTGGTTGGAACTTTCGCTGCCATTGCCTTACCTTCTGTTGTCGTCCATTTTTGCCCGTAGAACAAACCTTCGGCGAGCGAAACGGGCGCGAGCCGTTTGTCTAGAATTGTGCCGGCGGCCGGGATCTGCGTGTCGATCAAATAGGAATTGTAATATAGGTTGACGTTGCCCTTTTGTTCGGCGTGCATCTCGGGCATTCCGTCACGTCCGACTTTCCAACGCCATGTCCGCCAAATGTCGCCGTTATTCATCAAACTGCATTCCCAATTCCCCGGATAATCGTTCATCGATAGACGGTTTGTGTTTCTGCCTTCGCCAAACGTCAAAGGCAAAACAAGACGCACCATAGTAAATTCGACCGGATCCTTAAATTCCGGCCCGGCTTTGTATTGCGCCGCAAGTCGGTCCGTGTAGATCACCTCATAGCGTCGGTCGGTGTTGCTGATAGCTTGATCGGCGTAAGGCTGGGGCCCGGGCATTTCCAGGCGTTTGCCATCAACCGAGCAACGCAAATAACCGTGCGGCACACCCTTTCCCTCTTTGGTCGGCGACAGGTTGTAATAGATCTCCACGGTGTTTGCATCTATTCTGGGCGAACGGTCTCCCCAACCGACGTAACTGAACGTTAGTCTCGGCCGCAGAAACAGGAAACTCACTGGTGCCTCGGCGTGACGCGAAATATAGTAGTGCGGCGCATCAGGGGTCGAATTAGTCGTCCCACCGCGAACGCGGGTAGCTTCGAGAACATCAATTTTATAGGTTCGGACGAGCGTTTCCGCGTCCGTGTCGCCGTTTATTGCAAAAACCTGCACTTCAAATTTGCCGATCTCTTTTGTCGCCGTGTCTTTTTTCCAGCACTCAATTGTCCATAAGAAACTCACGCCGTTAGAATTGGTAGGGTAGCCTTCGCAGCGGGTTGATGTAACGGGCTTGCCCGCCCGGGCGACCACCATTTTGAACGCACTGCGGTTCGGAAATTCGCCAATAAGGCGAATCGAAGATTTCAAAGCCCACCCCATGGTTACCGGTGCGCCGTTGACATACTCCTGAAAGCCGACGGCTTCAAACCATGTGAATCCGTCATCAACATAACTGCCGCCGGCCGTTTTCGAAGGCGATGCCGGTTGCCCCGCCGTTGGCATAACTACACTTGGCTTCGTTGGTGCTTGAGTTGGCGGATTTTGCTTAGGTTTGAAAATATCCGGAACCTTTATTTGTCCGAAAACCGATAAGTTCGTCAATGCGAACACCAAAAGCGCAATAGAGAGGCTTCGAGTTAAGATATTTTTTTTCATTTGTTTCCTCTTTTGTCATTTTGCAAAGTTGAATTTGCATCCTTTATCCATTTGCGAATAATTCCTAATTCAACAAAACGAACTCCCCCGCCGTAACGGTTTTTGTTTGATTATTTGCAAGTTTTACCTCGACGCGGCTGCCATTGACCGAGACCGCCTGTGCATATTGCCAGCTCGATCCGCTATCGGGCTTGACCAGCAGAAACTGCTTTTCGGTCGGTATCGACTTATCGCTCGAGGTTGGAATCGGCAGCACTTTGCTGATGTTTACGGCAGAGGGCTTTGAGTTGTCGTTCCATGCGACATAGATGTTTGAGCCTGAGACGTTGTCGATCTTGCCCGACCACCAGCTTCCGACCGTCCACTCGGCCAAGACCGCGTCGCCCTTTTTCGGTTTGTAATCGGCGGGAATGGTGACCTTGCCTTTCTTTGCCTCAGCCAGGAAATCGGTCGAACCCGCTGCCTGTTTAAAATCGGCAGCGGCGGTCGCCGGGACCTTGATGATCTTTTCGCCCGCGACATTGACTGAGGTCGAGCCGGTCACGACCCTGACCTTATAAACACCTGCATCTATCCCAGTAACCTCGGCACCGTTCCAATACGAACCCGATGAGGTTTTGGCCAAAACCATGTCGCCCTGTTTCACTTCGGGAACTGTGCCGGCAGCGGGAATCGTGTAAATATCCGAGGCATCGACGGTGGTGGATTGCGATTTATCGTCCCATCCGACGGTCACCTTGCCGCCGTCGACCTTCTCGACCTTACCTTCGTAATATGCGCCCGTTGACCACTTGGCTACGATCGTATCTCCGACCTTTGGCTTTGAAGCCCCGCTCGATCCGGACGTAACGAGTCCGCCCGCTGCACCGCAGCCCGTAAAGAACATGCTCAACCCGAGTATCAATAAATATTTTTTCATTTTGTGCCTCCCAAACTGTTTGCTCGCCCATTCTAATTTGATTTACTTGTCGGCTTGTTTGGCGTACACTTGCCGAATCGAGCACAAGTGTAATGATTCCGGGGAAATGAAGTCTTAAAGAACGATTCAATTTGTTCTCAATTAGTTTTCAAGACGTTATGGACGCCGACAACAATGAGTTTTATGATTTCGGCGAATTTCGGCTTGACCTACTCGACCGCACTTTGAAGCGTGACGGCGTGGCTATTCCGCTCGCTCCGAAGGTTTTCGACACGCTCGAAATACTAGTCAAGCGGCATGGAGCCATCATCACAAAGAAAGAACTGATGGAGACGCTCTGGCCCGACGCTTTTGTTGAGGAGTCGAACCTCAGCCAAAACATCTACACCCTCAGAAAGGCGCTTGGCAACGGTAACGGCGGCGGTCACCTGATAGAAAATGTACCGCGTCGCGGTTACCGGTTTAATGCCCCGGCTGTCTTCCGCGAAAATCCCATCGCCGGGCAAAACGGATCCAGCGAAACCATCGCGTTGAAACCGAAGCGGTCCCGACGATCTCTGATCGTTTTGGCGGCGACCGCTCTTGTCGGTGCGTTGGTCGCGGGTGTCTGGCTGGCAAGGCGGCCGGCGTCTGAAACTTCGCGATCTCAAACACCAACTGAGACCGTAAGCCTTCGCAAACTAACCTTTACTGGCGATGCGGACAATCCTGTTCTGGCGCCGGATGGCAAGTCGTTCGCGTTCGTTCGAAACTCGAAGATCGTGATCCAGGATGTTAACTCGGGTGAGGAGACTGCTCTCAACGTCGAGAGCGACGTGCCGATCGGCATGCTGCAGTTCTCATCGGATGGGGCCTCTATTTACATTCGCGAGCGAAGTGTTTCCGAATTTGCCGGTGATGTTTACCGGGTAAGCTTGCTGGGCGGGCGGCCTGAGCTTGTGGTCGAGGATGTCGCGGGCGGCGTTGGCCTCTCGCTCGACGGCAAACACATGGCATTCATCCGATTCGATCCACGTCTCAGCGAAGGGCCGTCGCTGATACTGCGAACCCTTGCGAATGGAACCGAACGCCGACTCGTAACCTTTCAGCAGCCGGGCTATCTGATGAGCGGCCACCCGGCTTTCTCGACGGATGGAAAGAAGATAGCCGTCGTATTTTTTGATAGATCGACGACAAACCAGGCCTCGCAGCTCGCGATATTCGATCTGGAATCCAACCAATTGCGGGATGTCGCGACACCTCGCCTCAGACAGATCGAACAGCCGGTCTGGCTTGATGATAACGAGATCGCTCTGGCGGCCCGTGAAGCCGGCAAGTTTCTTCAAATATGGCGGGTCGAGTTGGCAACGGGAAAAGTGAAACGCGTTACCAACGACCTCAATACCTATCGCGGAATTTCAGTTTCGTCCGATGGCAAGCGGCTGCTGGCTCTGCAAGTCGCGGCCTTCACAAACATCTGGACGACAGACGGACCCGATCTTAACCGTCCTGTGCAAAGAACGCTTGAAAACTTGAATCGCGACGGAATGCGAGGCATTGCGTGGACTCCGGACAGCAATGTGGTATACAACTCGCGTGTTGCCGGCGATCAGGAGATCTATCTCTACTCTGCGGACGGTACGCGGCGGCAGCTCACAAAAAATGCCGGCGATCAGAATCAGCATCCGGCAACCTCGCACGATGGCCGTCTCGTATACTTTTCTTCCAATCGCACCGGCTCAATTCACATATGGCGCCTCGATCTCGGCACGGGCGAGACTGCGCAGGTCACGTTTGGAAAGGAAGATGTCGAGACGTTTCCGCAGTTATCGCCCGATGGGCGAACGCTCTACTACATCCGGCGGGGTCCAGGCGGGCGATTTGTTGTTCGCCGCGAACTGGAGGGCGGCACCGAGACACTTCTTACCCAGGAGTCGCTCGTTCCGGCCGGACCTCTCGTGATCGCGCCCGATGGCCAGTTTCTCGCGTTTTTGATTCATGCCGGTGCAGGCGATGAGGAAGAAGGGGTCAAGGGGTTTCAGGTAGGAGTTCTGAAAACAGCCAATTCCGGAAATTTGCTGACTCTTTCGGTAGCTGCGACGCGGCCTGCATTTGTCTGGTCTCCGGACGGCAGTGCGATCGACTATGTAGCAAACTCGGACACCGCCGGAAGCATCATGCGGCAGCCGCTCGACGGCTCTACGCCAACCGTTGTTGCAACCTATCCCGATAAATTCCTTCATACGTTTTCATGGTCGCACGACGGTTCGCGACTCCTTTTGTCGATGGGGAAACAGTTAAACGACGCAATCCTGTTTACTGATTATTAGACTCGATCTGGTTTTCGACGACAGGATGCCCTTGAAATAAAAAAGTATTTCGTAGTGTTGCATTGTTGCAACATTGTGCTACCATATTATTCTCTTATCGGATAAATTAAATAAAAAGGAGTAAGTTTATGAGTTCAACGGCAACGAGTTCAGGCCGGCTTGGGTCGGCTTTTTTGGCAGAATTGGATAATGAGGCAAAGGTGACGCGTACTTGTCTCGAGCGGGTTCCAGCGGAGAAATTTGATTGGAAGCCGCATGAAAAATCGATGACATTCGGTCGTCTTGCGGTGCATTGCGCGGAGATGTTCGGGTGGACGAAGGAGACGTGTAAGCAAAGGATGTTTTGGACTTTGCGACGATGGATTTCACGCCGTTCGAACCAAAAACGAACGAGGAATTACTCGCCTTCTTCGACGATCACATAGCCAAGGCCAAGATGATCCTTGCCGAAACGTCCGATGAGACATTCCTCACCGATTGGACAATGCGAAACGGTGAGCAAGTCTATATGACAATGCCAAAAGTCGCGGTCATGCGGTCGTTCGTAATGAACCACATCATCCACCACCGCGGCCAGCTTTCGGTCTATCTCCGTCTCAACGACATCCCCGTCCCGTCGATCTACGGGCCATCGGCGGATGAAGGGCAAATGTAGCGCGAAGCGGCTTGCGGTTTAGTTCGGCGCGGCTCGCCGCTCTATTTGCGGAGAAGTTCACTTCTCCGGGTAGTGCTAGTTATCAATTTCGCGGCTTGCCGCCGCCCAAACTCGGGCAGCGGCAAGCCGCTTTTCTTTTAACACGTCTCTCGGAGGAGCAAGCTCCTCCGCAAATAGAGCGGCAAGCCGCGAAACTGTATAATAAGAAATCACATGATCGATCTGGAAAAATTATCAGCCGGCGACCCGCGAACCATCGCGCGTGCCATCACGCTTGTCGAGAACGGCGGCGAAGGTGCAGCGGCGTTGATGAAAGCGGTTTTTCCGCAGACCGGCACGGCAACCGTAATTGGAATTACTGGTTCGCCCGGAGCCGGGAAATCTTCGCTGGTCGACAAGCTCGCTCTCTATTACAAAGATCAGGGCGACAAGGTTGGCATAGTTTGTATTGATCCGTCGAGTCCGTTTTCGGGCGGTGCGATCCTTGGCGACCGCATTCGGATGGCGACGCTGGGGCTGGATAAGAATGTGTTTATCCGCTCGATGGCGACGCGTGGGAATCTCGGCGGCCTGTCGCGTGCGACGGTCGATGCGGTTGCGATATTGGATGCTGCTGGTTTTAATAAAGTGATCGTCGAGACCGTCGGCGTCGGCCAGGACGAGGTTGAGATCGTAAAGACAGCGGATGTCTCAGTTGTCGTGCTTGTGCCCGGAATGGGCGACGATATTCAGGCGATAAAGGCTGGAATAATGGAGATCGGCGATGTTTTTGTCATCAACAAAGCCGACCGCGAAGGTGTTTTACGCACCCAAAAGGAACTCGACGCCTTGCTTTCATTGGCTCATCGCCCCGACATGTGGAATCCGCCGATCGTCCAGACGGTAGCAACCGAGAGCAAAGGCATCACCGACCTCGCGGCTGCGATCTCGGCCTACTATGATTATCAACGAACCAATGAAGGAACCG
Organism: Acidobacteriota bacterium; assembly: GCA_031431415.1. Classification (GTDB taxonomy): domain Bacteria; phylum Acidobacteriota; class Blastocatellia; order Pyrinomonadales; family Pyrinomonadaceae; genus OLB17. The sequence goes on from JANPDK010000024.1 coordinate 23,618, forward strand.
GTATTCGGCGAAAAGATATTGCAAAGTGGCGGCTGACCGAGTTACTGCGGGAACGGCTCTTATCAGATCTCTTGAACCGTAATGGCTCCGGTGAAAAGCTGGACCAACTTGCCCTAAAGATCGCCGAAAAGACGATCGATCCGTACTCGGCGGTCGAGGAACTACTAAAATCGCAATGAAGATCAACCACTTAGGCATCGCCACAAAAGGCATAGACGAAGCACTTAAATTCTGGAGCGACGCACTCGGACTTGAGAATGTTCACACCGAGATCGTCGAGGATCAAAAAGTTCGCGTCGCGATGCTGCCGATCGGCGAGAGCCGCGTTGAGCTGCTCGAACCAACCTCCGACGACTCGCCGATCTCAAAATTCCTCGAAAAACGTGGGCCGGGCATTCATCATATCGCCGTCGAGGTCGATGATATCGAGGCTTCGCTGGCACAGCTCAAAGCAAAAGGTATGAGACTGATCGATGAAAGCCCGCGTATCGGGGCCGAGGGCTGTCTCGTCGCTTTTGTTCATCCGGCCGCGACGAACGGCGTGTTGCTCGAATTAGTGCAAACCAAGGCCTGACAGCCTTCAAAACCTTTCCCAGAACGCCGCGTATTTGATTAGGGAAATCGTGCACTTTGCGATATGATGGCGGTTTGACATTTATCTAGATCTAGTAAGAGAGGACCTTAGAAATTGAGTAATTTAACAAAAGGACTGATCCTGGTCGCAGCGATCCTGTTGGTAGGCGTCGGCCTCGTCGTTTGGAAAAACAAGGTCGGCGGACACACGACCGAGTCGTATAATTCGATCAGCAAGGGCGAACTCGAAATGCTGCTGGCCGACGTATCGAAATCGAATCCCGCGATCCTCAAGCGTTTGAAAGAGGATCCGGAGATGAAGAAGCAGCAGATCGACAATCTCAAGCAGCTTCTCGCATTTGCGACACAGGCACAGAAGGACGGCCTCGCCTCCGACGCGTCCAATAAGCAGGAACTCGACAACATTCGTGCCGAGATCCTCGCTGTCAGCTATGACAAAGAGATAAACAAGGACAAAGGCCCGATGCCGCCGTTCGGCTTTATCTCAGAGGATCAGGTCAAGGCTTTTTGGGAAGCAGGCACGGTTGCACCTGAGAAAGGTTTTCTCGATAAGATCGGGCTCGGAGCGGCTCACGACCCTCGCAGCCCGGAGGACCAGTTCAACGATTTTCTCAATGCCAAGCTCGAGATCATGAAGAAGTCGAGCCCTGACGCCGCCGACCGAACGGTCAGCGATGAGGAGCGTACTCAGGCACGCGACGTTTTCGCCAAGATCCGCATCTACAAAGGCGAGTTTGACCAAAAAGCTAAATCCGGCGAGATGACAAAGGAATTTGTCGATAAGGCGAATCTCCAGGTCAAGCTCCAGCAGGCACAGTTCCTCGCGCGGCTGTATGCTGAAAAAGCCACAGAGCAGACCAAGGTGACCGACGAAGAGATCACTCAGTACATCTCCGAGCATCCGGAACTCGACCCGGCACAGAAACGCACCAAGGCTCAGGGAATTCTTGACCGTGCTAAAGCTGGCGAAGATTTCGCGGCTCTCGCAAACGAATTCTCCGAAGATCCGGGCAACAAGGCCCCGGATGGCACGATGCAGGGCGGTATTTACAAAGACATTCCGAAGGGCCGCATGGTCGCTCCGTTTGAGGCAGCAGCTCTCGCTCTCGAACCTGGACAGGTCGCTCCTGATCTGGTCGAGACCGATTTTGGGTTTCACATCATCAAGCTGGAGCGTAAGCTCAGTCCGAGTGCTAACAAGGACGCCAAACCGGCTGCTGGTGCACCGCCGGCTCCTGCCGCAGGCGAGACCTATGACGCCCGCCACATCCTGATCTCGACCGGCGTCAAGGATCCGGAAAATCCGGCCGCACGTGACGCTCCGGTCAAGGAATTTGTTCGTAACAAGCTTGAAACGGAGAAGGAGAAGAAACTTCTAGAGAGCATTGTCGCGGCGAATAACGTCTCAGTCCCGGCCGACTTTGATGTCCCGGAGGTCACTGACGAGCAGATCCAGCAGATGCGTCAGAAGCAACAGCCTCCAGGCCCTCAAATGGCTCCGCCTGACGAACAGGACGGACCGCCAGGACCAAAACAGGGAAAACCCGAGCCGAAGAAGCCGGAAGCGAAAAAGAAGTAAATCGTAAATAGTGAATCGTAAATAGAACTTTTCTTTCTATTACGATTCACAATTCACCATTCACTATGCAGCTAGGTGATTACCGCGTCGAGATCATTCCCGATTGCGAATTTAGTTTAGACGGAGGGGCGATGTTCGGAGTCGTCCCTCGCGTCGTTTGGGAACGCTTTGAGAGGCCCGATGAGCTTAATCGCATCAAGCTCAACACGAATTGCCTCTTCATCGAAACTCCCGACGAAAAGATCCTCATCGAAACCGGCATCGGCGAAAAATGGACGCCAAAAGAGACCGCAATGTACGGCATCAACCGTACACGCCCATTTGCCGAATCACTCTTTGACATAACCGGCTGCCGCCCCGATGACATTACGATCGTCGTAAACACCCACCTGCATTTCGACCACGCCGGCGGAAATACCGTCGGACCGCAGGCTGCCAGCCTGCGTGTGGATCCGCGGACGAGCGAGTTCAACGACTCGCAGGCTAGCAGCCTGCGGTCCGGCAGTCCGCAATTCCCAAACGCCCGCTACCTTGTCTCAAAAAGCGAGTTCAACGCCGCCGAAAACCCACACGAACGCGACCGGGCAAGTTACCTACCCGAAAACTGGCATCCGCTCATCGAATCGCAACAACTCGACCTCATGCCCGACACCTACGAACCCGTCGAAGGCCTCGTCGTCGAACAAGTCCGCGGCCACAGCGAAACGATGCAAACTATCAAGCTCACACGCGG
>JANPDK010000025.1:0-17911 GCA_031431415.1 Acidobacteriota bacterium
GCGTTTGAGGTCACAAATTGTGACCTCAAACTTTCAAGTTCATCGACCGTAAGTTGAAAGCAAAAATCGTCTGGAAAACGGCCGATGTTACGTTTGACAGCTTGATTAAAAACTTTTGTTGTTACGCCGTAGATATCAGCAAGATCGCCATCCACGATGACGCGCTCGCCGCGAATGACGTAAATCCTTTGTTCGATCCGCTCGATCGGAATTGTCACAAGTGCTTTGCTCATATTACAAATTCCTCAAAATAAACTCCGCCGTTCGATTGCGGAATGCGGAGTGCGGAATGCGGAGTGCGGAATTACAGATTCTTTAAGACAAACTCGGTCATTAGCGTATACCAATGCTTTACCTGTTCCGGGTTTGTCACGCCGGATCCTTTTATCACAGCCTTATGTTTTGCGAAGATTGTAGCGGCCGGTTTTTTTGCCGCCGGTTTTTTCTATCATTCCGGCTTCGATCAACGGATTGATCAGATCCATTGCACCTTGTTTCGAAATATCGAGTGCATCCCAAATATCGGATGGTGACATCGAGCCGTGATCGGCCAACAGTCTCAGAAGGTGTTCCTGTTTTGGACGCAGGACGATCTTCTTGCCGCCCTCCGGCTGAAAAATCTGAACCCTGAGCCAGACGCGCTCGAGTGTCTGACAGAGCCCCTCGGCCGAGTATTCGAGCCAGCCGGTGAGGTCGTCGCCATCGCGACGCACCGCGTCGAGAGCGGCGTAGTATCGCGGACGATTTTCCCAATAGAACTCGTCCACCGAAAAGATATGATGTGTGTCAAAACCACGCCGGTATAGCTCCCACAGCGCCAGAGCACGGCCCGTCCGTCCATTTCCATCGGCAAACGGATGGATCGACTCGAAGCGGTGATGGAGTATAGCTGAGCTTAATACCGGCGACAGGTCTCTCGATGTCTTGTTCCACCACGCAAGCAATTCAAACATCAAGGGCGACACATCATCCGGCGGTGGTGGAACATAGCTACCTACCCGGACATATATCCTTCGATAGCGTCCCGCCTCGCCCTGATCCATTACTCCGTCAGCAAGTATCTTATGAAGTGTAAATATGTGTTCGTGGTGGATGCGTTTTTTGCCGGCGTTTTTTTCCACATAGCGAAGCCCCGCAAAATAGTTTAGGACCTCACGCTGTGAGCGTTCTCCAACGGCGGCGAGCGTTCGCCCTTCTTCGATGGCCCGCACCTGTTCGAGTGTCAGCGGATTGCCCTCGATCGCGGTCGAGGCATGGACGTTTCGGCTTCGCGAATCCTTTTGTAGTGCCGGAACCCATGACAATTCCACCGCCGCATTCTGAATCCGTTCGCGGAGGACGGCTATCTCCTCGCTAAGAGCAAGAAGACGGGCCGTGATCGTGAATATCGGTGTATACACCACTCCATAAGTCAAGCATAAGTCAAGTTATGAGTCAAGTAGTTCTACAAATTCCTCAAAATAAACTCCGCCGTTCGATTGCGGAATGCGGAGTGCGGAGTGCGGAATTACAGATTCTTTAAGACAAACTCGGTCATTAACGTATACCAATGCTTCACTTGGGCCGGGTTTGTTACGCCGTGGCGGGCGGTGGGGTAGATCATTAGCTCGAACTGTTTGTCGTGCTTTTGGAGTTCGTAGACGAGCTGGGTCGTGTTTTGCATGTGGACGTTGTCGTCCATTTGGCCGTGGATGAGGAGGAGACGGCCTGAGAGATTTTTGGCGGCTTTTACTACGGATGAGCTTTCGTAGCCGGCACGGTTGTTTTGGGGCGTGAGCATGTAGCGCTCGGTGTAGATCTAGTGGTAGTGGGGATCGTAGAAGAAGGTGCCGCCGGCGATGCCGATCTTGAATGATTTGCTGTGCGTCAGCGCGTAGCTTGTCATCGAGCCGCCGTAGCTCCAGCCGTGGATGCCGATGCGGTTGCCGTCAACGTAACTTAGGGACTTGAGGTAATTCAGGCCGTCCTCGATGTCGCGGAGCTCGAGCTCGTACATGCGTTTGTACATCGGCCAGACCGATTCCTCGCCTTTGCCGCTGGCGGTGCGGTTGTCGCAGACCCAGATGATGTAGCCTTTTTGGGCGAGCATCTGGAACCACATCGCTCGGTTGCCGCCCCAGCGGTTGGCGACCGACGGAGCGTGCGGCCCTGCGTAGGTGAACTGGAAGACGGGATATTTTTTGTTCGGGTCAAAATCTGGCGGCTTGATCATCATCGCCTCCATTTCGAAGCCATCACGCGTCTTGACCTGTATGAACTCGGGCCTGCTCAGCTTGTACTGGCCGAGAACGTCGACGCGGTTGGCGTTGATGACGCGTTCGAGCGAGCCGTCGGCACGGTTGAGGCGGACTTGCGGCGGTGTGTTTACATCGCTCCAGTTTTCGACGAAATGCGTGAAGGTCGAATTAAAGGCAGCGATGTGCAGGCCGTCGCCGCGCGTGAGGCGTTCGGGCTCGCCACCGCGAAGCGAGACGCGGTAGGCGTTGGCTGCGATGTGACTGTCCTTGGTCGCTGAGAAATAGACGTAACCGTTCTTTTCATCCACGCCGTACAGATCGCGGATCTCCCATTTGCCCTTGGTTAGCTGCGTGATCTGCTGGCCGTCGTTGTCGTATAGATAAATGTGCCGCCAGCCATTCCGGGCCGATTGCCAGACGAAACCGGAGCCGATCTGCGGGTTCTGAAAATAGACAGGATTGTCATAGACCTCGACCCAGGCGGGCGTTTCCTCGGTCAGAACTTTACGCGCCTTGCCGTCGAGGCCGGAGGCGTTGAGATCGAGATACGTCTGCTCGCGATTCAAGGCCTGGAACATTACATTCCGGCTGTCCGGCGCCCACGCGACGCGGGCGATGAGCAGATCGTCGGGCTTGTATTTGGCGAGATCGACAAATCTCGCGGCGTCACCGGCCTGACGCAGAACGGGCGGCAATTTCTCGCCCAGCTTTGGAATGCGGCCGACGTTTGGCAGGAACTGAGTCTTATTTACATCGGCGATGCCGAGGCGAACGATCGGATTCGGGTCACCTGCCTGCGGGTAATATGTGGTCTCGATCAACTGATCGTTCGGGATGTCATTGGCCAGGATGAACTTTGGCACGTTCGTCTCGTCGAGCCGTAGGAAGGCGACATACCGCGAATCGGGAGACCACCAGTAGCCACGCTTGTTGCCACGCCCGTAAAGCTCTTCTTCATAGACCCAATCGAGGTAGCCGTTATAGATCGCCTTATCGCCCTCGCGACCGTCGCGGGTTAGCTGCTTTTCGTTCGCCTTGGCGATATCGACCACGAAAAGATTGTTGCCGCGAACAAAGCTGACCAATTTGCCGTCGGGGCTGAAGTCGGGTTCGAGTTCTTCGTCGCGGTTATTCGTGAGGCGTTTTAGGCTGCGTGTCGCGATGTCGTAGAACCACAGATCGCTCGCATTATTGACCAAAATGCCGCTCTCATTCTCGTTAAACTGTATGAATGGCGAATTAGCCACCGCCGTCGCATCCTCGGCCTTGACCCCAACCCGCTGCAACGCCGCCGACAGCGAAGCGCTGTCAAAATAAGGCACCGCCTGGCCCGTCACCGCATCGACGCGCATCAGCCGCCCATTCACCGCCTGCTTGAACGATTTCCCATCCCCCGCCCACTGCACCGCCACAGGCGTCCCGCCAAAACGTACGCGACGAGCCGGGTCGGGGCTAAAAATATCGTCGAGCGTGAGGAGTTTGTCCTGAGCAACGACAAAGGATGACAGCGCGAACAAAGCAATGGCAACGAAACGGAGCTTTTTCATATTTTTTGGTTCTAAGAAGAATGGAACACAGATTACACGGATTTGACGGATTAGCACGGATGCGGAAATAGTTTATCGGATTTTCTTATCCGTGTTAATCCGTAAAATCCGAGTTTATCTGTGGCCAAATTCCTTCTACGCCTTTGGATGCGCCTTGTCGTAAACCTCGATCATCTTCTCCATCGAAACTTGTGTGTAGATTTGCGTGGTCGATAGCCTCGCGTGGCCTAGCAATTCCTGAATATCTCGCAAGTCGGCTCCGCTGTCTAGTAGGTGCGTGGCGAAGGTGTGTCTCAATGAGTGCGGTGAGATGTCGTGGATGTCGGCACATGTTTTTATGTATTTATCGATCATGCGGCCGACTGATCGCGTGGTGAGGCGGCCGCCGCGACGGTGTAGGAAGAGGGCGTTGTCGCGTTCGGCTTCGGGGGCACCGCTGAGGAAGGCAGCTCTGGTTGATTCGAGATAGAGCACGACGGCCTGTGCGGCTGGTTCGCCGAAGGGGACGATGCGCTGCTTTTTGCGTTTGCCGGTGACACGCACCATTCGTTCGCGAAGATCGATATCGCCGAGATCGATCCCAACAAGTTCGCCTACACGGATGCCCGTCGCGTACAAAAACTCAAGTATCGCCCGGTCACGCCGCCCAAGATCGGTGTTGATATCCGGCGTCTCGACAAAACGAACGGCATCCTCCATCGAGAGGTGATTGGGCAATTTCCGCTCGATCTTTGGCGTGGCAACGAGCTTGGCAGGATTAGATTCGAGCTTGCCCTCGCGGATCAGGAACTGAAAGAAGGTTCTGAGTGAAGCGAGCTTTCGCGCAACGGACGTCTTCTTATGATCGCCATGCAGCGACGCCATCCATTCGCGTATCGTCAGCCGGTCGATCTGTTCGAGCGGAAAATCATCCCGCTTCTCGACACTAAATAAATGCTGCTGAAACTGCTCCAGATCGCTCGCATAATTGCGCAGCGTATGCGGGCTGAGATTACGCTCGTATTTGAGGTGTTGGAAAAATTGCGAGAGGTATTCTTGTAGCATTATTGATGGTCATTGGGATCTTCGACTCGAAGGTTCTCGCTCGCCGCAGCCTTATTCAGACTGTGATCACCACTTACAAAAATGAGCTCACCAAATCCATCATTCATCAGACGAGCAGAAATACTCAACGCCGTCGAAAGCTGTATCGAATCATAACCCCTCAATCCGTGTTTCGTAACTAGCGTGATCGCATCGTCAACGATTGTCTGAGTCACATCGAGAAGTATGAATTTCTTTCTACTCGCTAGCTGTATGCGTCTAATTGCCCTATCCACATCTGCCGTTGTGATCGCTCCGATGCGATTTTGACGCGCGACACCCGCAACCGTTTCGACTGGAGTCACTTTTGACAGATAGAACGTATGTCGGGCTGCGGGACGAAAAAGACTTAAGATCCAACCGGAACCTGGTTCGCTAGCATACCTTTTAACCAATGCGCTGCTGTCGAGAAAGATGTTCGCCATCAGCGACGATCCTCGATGATCAGTTCTGAGGTCCGCCGTCCCGGAATATCGAGTGGCTCAAAATCATCATCTTCATCCGTATATGCGTCGGTGTCAGGAATATGCGAAATGATGCCATCGGCTAATAATCTTTCATGAAATTCGCGTTCCGTGACCACCGGCATATTATCGTGTGACGATTCTGAATTTCCGTTCTTAGCCCCACCTTCGACCATTTCTTTGATTGCTTCCCAATCGGTCCGAGGCAGCTTGTTGATCTCTGTAATTAATTCTGTTGGCGTCATTTCCAGCACCTCATCGTTTACCTAGGTAATAACCTTTTCTCGTGCGAATAGTCAAGCTTTGTTTGCCTTTGACGGTCATGGATATACTACGAAATTCGCCGCGTTTGTTGGCTTCGTCTTCGGGGTAGTAGCTGAGGATGTATTGCTGTGAAAGCTCGGCTGAGATCCGGTCGAAGGCGTCTTTCATTTCTTCTTCGTCGATGGGCGAATAGACGGCTCCGCCGGTGGCGGCGGCAATGTCGATCATGCGACGTTCGGCGGTGAGGGCACGGATGTTGGCGTTGCCGCCGCGCTGGCCCGTGCGTTTGAAATTCTCGAACTCCTTTGTTTTCACCACATAGACCTGCACGTCGCTAACCTGTAGCGATCGGATGACGCCCTCAAGCGTGGTCTTCATATCGCTGTACGTGTCCTCGCCGTCCGAGACGATGACCAGCACGCGGCGGCCTGAGGCGGCTTTGAGATAATCGGCGACCTCGATGATACCGTCCAGCAGGGCGGTCGCACCTTTTGGTTCGGGGAATAATTCGATCGCCTGCGTCAGCATCGAGATATCGCGGGTTAGCCCTTGTTCTAGCCGCGTATAATCGGCCACCGAAAACAACGCCGCCATATCGCGGTCGGGCCTTATGACACGCCGGAAAAACCTTACCGCCGCATCTTTTTCAAATTCTCTCGCAAGCAGCACGCTCGACGAATTATCGAACAGCATTGCCAATCGTATCGGCGAATCGCTGCGGCTCAATTCCGCGATCTCCGCAACCTTGCCATCTACTTTCAGTTCGAAATCGGTCAGCTTAAGAGTGCCAACCGCACGGCCGCGTTCGTCGGTGACAGAGACCGGGATCGGGACGAGAACGGAGTCAACTTTAATGATATCGTCGTCGATTTTTGTCGTAGGCGTGCTAGCCGCGATCGGCTTTGGCGAAGGCGTCGCGGATGTCAGCACCGACGGCCCGCTGATCGAACGAGTAGGCGTTGGCGTCGGGCTTGGCTTGGTGCGTCCGGATTGCGCAGGAGTATTAACCGCGAAACACGCGAAAAGCACGAAAGATAGGAATAATTCACTGGAACTCATTCTTCGCACTAGTTGGATACCAAAACCGCTCCAAAATATGCCCGTAAGCGGGAAACCAATCTGCTTGGAGACTCAATTTGTAATTTCTAATTCGTAATTGATTCTTTCTGGGCAAGTCCCGAGAACATCCAATTACGAATTACGAATGGCAAATTACGAATTGGTTCGTAAATCGCACAAACCTCATTTACACAAGTATCAATTTAACACCGGCAAACAACAGCACCACCGCTAAAACGCGCCGCAGCGTGATCGAATCGAACTTTTTACTGCCTAATGTTGAGCCGATAAAACCGCCAACCACGGCCGCCGCGATCCATAACCAGACCTCGCTTGGCAGACCGTTCAGGCCGCCTTTTGAATATTGCCCGACGAGGCCTGCCATCGAATTGACGAGTATGAACAGCACCGAGACGCCCGCCGCCACTCGCGTTTCGGCCCAGCGCATCAGCAGCAATATCGGCGTCAGAAAAATCCCGCCGCCAACGCCAACCATGCCCGACAGCAACCCTATCACCGCTCCGATCAGCAAACACGCGATTATCGGCGGATCGTTTACTTTGTCGTCGTTCTTGAGTTTGATCGCGAGCCGCACCGCGGCGAGCATCAGTACGACGCCGAGGACGATCTTGTAAGCGTTCGTCGGCAGAGTTATCATCCCGCCAACCACCGCCAGAGGTATCGATGCCGCCGCAAACGGCAAGAATATCCGCCACGAAAAATACCCCGCCCGATAAAACTGCACCGTCCCGATCGACGCCACAAACAGATTGAGCACCAACGCCGTCGGCCGCGTCACCTCAGGAGCCACCGCCAAAAACGCCATCACCGCCAAATACCCCGACGCCCCGCCGTGCCCAACGGATGAATACATCACGGCGACGAGGAAGATGGCGAGGATGATCAGGAGTGCAGTTATTTCCATCGTTCAACATTTTGCCGGGAACGCAGCCGCCCTCGGCTGCAAACCTCTCGCTCGATCCAACGCCCGTGTTAACCAACACTGGCAGCCGAGGGCGGCTGCGTTCCGGCCAACCAGTTGTCCCAGTCAATCAACGCTCTTTCGACCTGTATGATATGCCGCTCGCGTTTATTCCGATACTTCTTGCGAAGCTCGACCGGCAGCGGTTCTAGCAAACCGAATGTAATATTCACCGGCTGGAAGTTCTTGGTCTCGACGTTTGAGACGTAGCGGCATAGTGCTCCGATCGCGGAGGTTACGGGGGCGGTGAGCATTGGCTGATCACGTAAAACGCGGACGGCGTTTATCCCCGCGAGCCAGCCGGTCGCGACTGATTCGACATAGCCTTCGACGCCGGTGATCTGGCCGGCGAAGAAAAGGCGTGGGTTTGCTCGGGTTTCGAGAGATTCGTTCAGGATCTTTGGGCTGTTGATAAAGGTATTGCGATGTATCTGGCCGAATTGCAGGAACTCAGCGTTCTCTAGGCCGGGAATGAGTTTTAGGACACGCTCCTGCTCGCCGTAACGCAGATGATTCTGAAATCCGACCATTCCATACGCGTCGGCCATGAGATTTTCTTGTCTCAATTGAACACATGCATATGGCTCTTCGCCGGTTTTGGGATGGCGGAGGCCTTTCGGTTTCATCGGGCCGAAACGCAAAGTCTCAGGGCCGCGGCGGGCGATCTCTTCGATAGGCAGACAGCTCTCGAACCAATGCGTGTCTTCAAACCTTTTCAACGGCACCGACTTGGCGGCTAAGACCTCCGCAATAAACAGCTCGTACCGCTCGCGATCCATCGGGCAATTGATATAGTCATCGCCGCCTTTGTCATACCGAGCCGCCTTAAAAGCGATCGACATATCTATCGAATCCGCCGCGATGATCGGTGCGATCGCATCGTAAAAATAAAGCTGATCGTCCCCCGTGAGCTTCATAATATCGACGGTCAAAGCGTCCGATGTCAGCGGTCCCGTAGCGATGATCGTCGGAACCGAGGCTCCTTCTGAATCCGCACTCCGCACTCCGCATTCCGCAATCGATCTCACTTCTTCGCGAACGATTTCGATATTCGGATGAGCCTCAACCCGTTTCGTTATCATCTCCGAAAACTTCCCGCGATCGACCGACAAAGCTGCTCCGGCCGGAACACGCGTCGCATGAGCAACCTCAAGCACCATCGAACCGCCACGACGCAGCTCCTCTTTTAATAAATAAGGTGCACTGCCCGGTTCGTCCGTTTTGAGCGAATTCGAACACACGATCTCAGCCAGTTGATCCGTCCGATGCGCCGGAGTCTGCTGGACAGGCCGCATCTCGAACAAACGCACCTTCGCCCCTAGCTCCGCCGCCTGCCAAGCCGCTTCAACCCCGGCGAGCCCGCCGCCGATGACATTAATAAATTCGTCCATTGTTGCTGATTATAGATGAAAAACTCGCGCAGCACTGCTTGCAGAAACAAACTGGGCGTTCAAATTCCGTTTCACCTGATGTTTGCGAAGATTGAAAAAGAAAAAACTGGCCCAGCGAAACCGCCCGGCCAGTCGTCTTGTAGAAATAACAGTTAGTGAATTGGTAATCCTTTATCGCTAGTTCTGAACAAAGATCGACCTATCGACACGCTTTGGGTCGCCGACCACGGTAAACCGAAGATTCTTCATGTACTTAGCCGCCACGGCCTGAACGTCGGCGGCTTTTACTTTTCGTATGCGATCGAGAAATTCTAAGGAATTTCGCCAGCCGCCGCCGATCAGTTCGTATTGGGCCAGTTCGCCAGCCTGTGCCGCGTTAGTCTCTTGTTTGAGATAGTGCGTCGTTAGAAAATAGGCCGACATCTGATTAATCGATTCCTGATCGACGCTGCCCTGTTGGAGTTTTTGTATCTCACCGAGCATCGCTCGAATTGCCTCGTTCGGATTGACGGACGAGACCGAGATCGCACCTGTATTGGCGCCGATCGACCGAAGGTCCGCGTCGGGAGCATAGCTTAGATTTCGCTTGACTCGAACTTCCTGAAAGACATTTTGCTGCAAGATCGTTATCGCCGTTCGCATCGCGTAATACTCCGGGTCCTTGAGCGACGGAGCGGCAAATGTGCCTTTAACATAGTCCGTCTGTAAACTCTTCGACGTGATATCGAGAGTTCCTTTAGTAAAATTCAACGGTGTGACCGCCTCAGCCTTGTACGCGCCGCGCGGCAGTTTGCCAAAGGCCGCTTCGATCTCTTTCTGCAAGGCCATCGGCTCTACGTCGCCCACCACAACGAGCAGCATACGTGAGGTTTCCAGTAGGCTTTTGTGAAATGCAGCGAGATCGGCACTCTTAAATCGCGCGACGGTCTCGACCGAGCCGTCAGGTGAATTTGCATACGGATGACCCGCGTAGACGATCTTATCGTTTAGATCCTCGAGCAGGCTTTCAGGGGAATCGCCGATCGCACGTAGACCCGTAAGCCGTGTCTCGCGCAGCCGCTCAACATCCTCCGCCGCAAATGTCGGGTTGAGCGCGACATCGATGAATATCTTCCACGATGTCTCAAAATTGGTCTTGGTGCTGGCGAGCGAGATAGCACTGTAGTCGAAATTTGACCCCGACGAAATGTTCGTGCCCATGCGGGCGATCTCTTTACGCAGTTTTTCGCGCGGATAACCTTTGGTTGCTTCACCCGCAACGGTAAGCGCAAAGCTTTCAATTCCCGCATTTGCGGCAGTCAAATTGCGCGAACCGCCGCGGAAGAAGAGTCCCGCAGCAACGGTCGGCGTTCCGGGACGGCGTTTGATAAGGACTTTCATCCCGTTTACGTCGAGTTCGGTGACGGCGCTGGTTGCAGCCGCATTTTGCGAATAAGCCGGAACCAGAAACGATATGGCGCAGATCGCCGCGTAGGCGATTCTAATGATCGCAGGTGTCTTTTTCATTACTGTTTACCTCCGATCAGATCTTCAGGTGTAAGCTTTGCGATCGCCTGTTGCTCAGGCGAAATGAGAGCGAGACCAATGTGTGGTTTGTTTTGGATGTATGTTTTCACGTATTTCGAGATGTCTGCTCGTGTCGTCGCACGCAAATTCTTGTGATATCCGCGGAAGTAATCGATGCCCGTCGTCGACCACCAAAAACTTAGTGTGTGCGAATATTCGCTCAGCTTTTCACGGCTGAAAAGATCGTCGGCCTCGAGAAGCGACTTGGCATTATCAAGCTCCTCGTCAGTGAAATAATCAGGCTTATCAAACTGTGCGATCTCGGCGTAAAGCGCCTTGACAGCCGCCTTTGCCTTGTCAGGCGTGGTAGCGATCGTTGTCTGTATCGGACCGACATTTCGCTGCGTGTAATATCCGAGATCCGCACCGGCCGAAAGTTTGGAATCGACCATGGCTCGCTGAAAACGCGAATTCGGCTGACGCAGGATGAACGAGAAAACGTCCGCCGCGTATGTTCCGGCATCGTCCTTGCCGATCGACGGACCTTGCCAACCGATCTGGATCAGAATGCTCTGAACCGGCTGACTGACGATCGCACCTTCGCTCTTTGTAAGCGGCGGATGCTCGACGAGTGGAAACTCTTTGAAAGGATCCGCAGCCCGAGGCCAATCGCCAAACAGACGCTCTGCCTGTGCAAAAATCTCTTCCGGCTTAACGTCCCCCGTCACAACCAGAGCGGAATTATTCGGCACATAATATCGCGACTGGATCAGCCGCATCTTCTCGGTCGTCGCTGCGCTTACCGTCCCGCGTGTGCCGCCCGGACTTTTTCGCGTCGGATATTTATAGAAGAGGCGTTCAAGCAGTGCCTGATTGAGATAATAGCCGGGCTGCGACATATTCCGCTCGAGTTCGGCTAAAACGGCCTCACGTTCGGTAGTGAGATCTTCGTCGTCAAACGCCGGAAAGCGGGCGGCGTCGCGGATAAACTTCATCGCGGGAGCGAGATTTGGCGTGGTCGTTGTGAAGTAAAAATTGACCACCTCTTCGCGGGTCGAGGCGTTGTTCACGATGCCGAGCTGATCGATCTCATCGAAATAGCTAGCGTCACCAATATCCTTCTTAAGGCCCATGATCGAGTCGCACGCAAATTGGCGATACAACTGCGGATTTCCAAATCGAACCTTTTCACAGCGAAAAAGTTGGGTCGCACGATTTGTCTTGAAGAACATGTGTTCGTAAAGATGTGATAACCCATTCAATTCTGGCGGCTCAGTAAATGAGCCATTTCTAACGGCAAGCTCGACAGTCACCAGCGGTACCGAGGCGTCCGGCAACACGATGATCTGCATGCCGTTGGCAAGCGTTTTGACTGTGATCGGGATCTCGTACGGAGCAGCCTGCGGTTTCGTCGCAGTCGCCGTTGTGGACGGCTTTGCAGCGACGGGCTTAGGCTTCTGCGCCAGACCCGCGGCGGGCATAAATGTTAGTATCAATAAAAGGGAAATTAAGTTTTTCTTCACAAATTTACTCCGGTAAATGCACTAATTACGAAGGTAGCACACGAGGAAACTTTTATGGAACGCGACAATTTGATGCACGGCGCCCGCACAGCGTTGAATAAAGATATGGACACCCGAGCCTGGGCCGAGAATTATCTAAAAGAAAAAACCCGCGGTGAGAATACGCAGATGAACACGGAAGAGTTTGAAAAGCACTGGAAATATCACAAACCGGAGATCATGCACGCGGGGGCTTCGGAGGCGATGGCCGCTTGGCGGAGTCGGGGAGAAGGGGAATAAGGGAGAAAGGGAGATGGGAAAACTGATCACTAGGCATCAGGACTTGGATGTCTACCGAAAGGCTTTCGAAGCGGCGATGCGGATTTTTGAGATTTCGAAAGGTTTCCCGAAGGAGGAAACGTACTCGCTAACCGATCAAGTTCGTAGATCCTCAAGGTCGATTTGTGCAAATCTTGCGGAAGCATGGCGAAAAAGGAGATATCAAGCAGCCTTTATAAGCAAGCTGTCGGATTCCGAAGGTGAAGCCGCTGAAACACAGACTTCGATCGAATTCGCGATTCGATGCAACTATCTTGATCGCGAAACCGCAAAAGGAATATTTCTCGAATACGATGAGGTAATCGCAATGCTCGTTTCAATGATTAACAATCCGGATGTGTGGGTTTTGCCATCCGGCAGGAAATAAGAAAGGGAGCGAAGAAATTCCCCCACTCCCTTTCTCCTCTACTCCCCCACTTCCTCAAACGCCCGGCATCGCTTTCTTCAATGGCTTAAGGATCGCGAAGAGCACGACGGCCATGACCAGTGCCATGCAGGCCAGCGCGAGGAAGAAGGACGACTGGAGCCAGATGTCCCAGTAGATGCCGATCATGGTTAGCTTGTTGCCGATAGCGGTGGCGACGAACCATCCACCCATTAGCAGGCCTCGTTTGCTGATCGGGGCGACTTTTGAGACCAATGATAGCCCCATTGGCGATAGCATAAGCTCGCCGAGAGTCACGATCGCATAGGCAAGGATGAGCCAGAAAGGCGACACGCGGAAAAGATAGGCATTTTGCAGAACTGCGGTTTTATTCTTGTCACCTTCGCCCGGAGCGGCGGCGTTTATGGCAGCGACGAGTTGCTGCTCGCCCGATGTGCCATCCTTTGCGGCAAACTTCACACCAAAGATAGTGTTCTTACCGTCAGCACCCTTAGCATTTTGGATCTTGTCGAGCACATCTTTCGGCACGCCTGCGCCCGCGAGGTTGGTGAGGACTCGTTCGTTGACGCGGAAGTCACCTTTTGAAAGCTCATCGGCTCCCTTGGTCATCTTTTCACCGTAACTCGCTCCCAAATAAAGTACGAGGAACGACAGGCCCGTCAGGGTCATGCCGATCGCCATCTTGGTCGGCGTAGACGGTTCCTTACCGCGACGGTCGAGAAATCCCCAGAACCAAACGAGCGGGAAGGTCAGCGAAAGCACCCAAAACGCGTTGATCGAATTTGAGATCGTGCCAGTTACGTTCCAGTTGGTATTGTCGTCCGCCCAATAGGTCAACGTTGAACCATTTTGATGAAATACCATCCAGAAGACAATAACGATCAGGAATATGACGATCAGCGCCATGATGCGCTTACTGTCTGAGACGGTGTTCATTAGGGCAGAGGCGGCAGATGATTTCTCCGAAGCCGCTCCAGTTTCCTCGGCGGCCTTGCTATCCGCTCCCTCAACCATGTTCCTGAAGTACCACAGAATACCGACCGAGATCACCATTCCAAATGCGGCGACCGCAAACGCCGGATGGAAGCCGAATTTCGATCTGACGAGCTCCATCACGATCGGGGCGATAAATGCACCGACGTTGATGCCGAAATAGAAAATGTTGTAGGCACGATCCTTGAGGTGCGATCCCTCAGGATAGAGGTTGCCGACCATGGTCGAGACGTTTGGTTTGAAGAAACCGTTACCGATGACCAGACAAGTCAGCGCAAGATAAACCGCCCACATAGCCGGGATCGAGAGCAGTCCGTGACCGGCCATGAAGAAGAATCCGCCGATCATCACGGCCTTGCGATAGCCGGTGATCTTGTCCGCTATCAGTCCGCCGATGAGTGGGCTGGCATAAACGAACATCAGGTAGTTCGCATAAAGCGAGGTCGCTTCGGTCGCAGTCCAGCCAAACCCTTCCGTCGGATCGCGAAGGTACAACGTAAAAAGTGCGAGCATCGAGTAGAAGCTAAAGCGCTCCCACATCTCTGTCGCGAAAAGTACATATAGGCCTTTGGGGTGCTTGCCTGCGGCCGCAACGGCACCACCATTGATCGTTTCTGCGTTTGCGCTCATCGATTTAAGTTCCTTGTGTCTTTTAATTTACGGAAGAGTTAGGCAAAATATAGCAGATAAACCTTTTATCGGAAAGAGGAAATATGCGTAAAACGTTGATGGTCGTCGTCTTTGCCCTGTTGGGTATGATGTTGTTTTCCCGTTCTGTGTATGCCCAGAATTCGCGCTCAAGCGTTTCGGGTGCCGAGGTAACGGGCACTTTTAAGATGAGCTTTGTCGGTAAGAAGTACAAGGACTTCTCAAACGAGCTCGAGATCCTCGCCCTCGGTGGTGGCAAACTCAAGATCGCCTTTGACCTTGTTTATCCCTACACATTGAAAAACGGTGAGGTCTCGGTCAACATGGGTGGCCTGTCGGGCGAAGCCTCGATCAAAGGCGACACGGCAACCTACCAAGCCGACGAATTCGGCCCCTGCAAGATAACGATCAAATTCGTCCGCCCCGGCGAAGTAAAGGTCACACATGAAAGCTCCGACGCTGACTGCGGTTTCGGCCATAATGTGACGGCGCAGGGCACTTATAAAAAAGTAAGCAGCAAGAAACCGAAGTTTGAGACTGTTGAGAATTGATCATGCTACCTCTCATATTTATAGTCATCATTTCCATTCAGATCTTTAGGACGGCTCGCGATAATGGGTACAGTGCGCCGATGTGGACGGCGGCCACAGCCGTCGGTTTCTTTGTAATACAGTTTGTTGTAGGCCTTGCTATCGGCGTGGTGTTGGTTCTTGGAGCGTCGTTTTGGAATTGGTCGCCGACCCTGTTGGATGACTACCAGTTCCTCGTCGGCCTGGTGGCTATGGTACCTGCTTTCGTATTTGTCTGGCTGATCTGGCGCCATATCAACGTCATCCGCGATGATGGCGTCGCTCCTGAACCGCCACCGCCACCGCCGACTTTCAATTGACGTGAATATTCTGTGATATAATCCGCCCAACTTTTTCCGCACAGGAGACCTCAATATGTTTAGGAAACTGACCACGCTTTTGCTGATGGTTTTTTTCGCGAATCTGTGCGCGTTTGCGCAGGATAAGCCGACCGAGACCACCTCCGAAAAGGAAAAGAAAAAGAAAGAGATCGACGAGCGGGTCATCGACCTGCTCGATCAGGCCATCGCCGGTGCGGATACGCTGCGGCTTGCACAGAATCGAGCCGTAGTGTTTGCGATGGCGGGCGATATGTATTGGAAGTACGACGAGAAAAAGTCGCGTGAGCTTTTTCGAAACGCCGCTGCTGAGCTAGTCTCATTCAACCTCGAATCGGCCAAGGAAAAACGCGAGAGTCAGGATGTTTACGCCGACGTATTCGAGTACAACGTACCGGCCCGCAGCGAAATATTGCCGTTGGTGGCGAAACATGACCCGGAACTTGCTCTTGAGCTTCTTGTACAGACCCGTTCGGCAAAGCTGTCCGAGGCGATGCTAAAGGCCTCGTTGCCGAATGCCAAATCGTCCGGCTCGGACATGATGAACTTTAACCCCGACCGTCAACGCGTCGCCCAGGAACTCGCACTCGAACAGCAATTTGCCGTGATGGCGGCCGATGCAAATCCTGAAAAGGCGATCAAGCTGATCAAGGAGAGTATTTCAAAAGGAATCTCGGTCAATGTCATTCCGTTGCTGCAGAAGCTGAACAAGAAAGAACCCAAAAAGGCCACCGAACTGGGCGGCGACGTCATCGCCAAGCTGGTCGATTCGGACCTCGCCAAGAATGAAGAGGACATGCGTGCCGCACTTAATTTTCTTCAGTTCGCGTTCAAACCGCCCGCAGCCACGGATGCTAAGACCAAGGCTTTTACATTTACCGAGGAGCAGATAAAGAAACTGGCGACCGCCGTCGCCGATGCGCTTCTTCAGCCGTCGAAATCAATGATCTCTGCAATGTTGCTCAGTCAGGCGATGTCGATGTTGGAGAAATTTGCTCCGGAAAAAGTCCGATTTTTGAAGCAGCGTCAAACCGAGAATGAGAGCAGCATGCCGAGCGAACTCAAGAAGATGCAGGAGCAACGGTTGATCTGGGATGCGAATTCGACCCCCGAGGACATCATCGCCCAACTGTCTAAGCTTCAAAACGATTACGAAAAAGCCTCGGCTTATTCTGCATTGTCCAGAAAGATCGGCGAGATCGAGGACGAGACCCGAGCCAAAAAACTGATCGACCAAATACCTGACGAAAAGGCCCGAACAAATGCGATGGAGCAATTCGAGGCGGCCCGCATCGGTCGTTCGGCAAAGGCCGGTAAGCTCGACGATGCCCGCAAGCTGATCGGCAACCTGACAAAGAAAAAGACGCAGATCCAAAGGCTTGTGGCGCTTGCCATCGATTTCCAAAAGAAAGGCGGTGACAAGGACAAAGAGGTCGCAATCGCTTTGATGAAGGATGCCAAAGCACTTACGAGCGAATTCCCCGAGACGAATGAGGATCTCAACGACGCCATGGAGGTGGTCAAGGGTTACGCCGCTGTAGATCCGGACATCGCATTCAAGTTGTTTGATCCCGTTATCGATCAGATAAATGAGTACATCCAGGCTTCGGCGGTTCTGGGGAAATTCGAACCTCAGTACTCTAATTTCAAAAAAGGCGAAATGCAGCTAAAGATCAAGGGCCAGAACTGGGAGCAGCCTTTGTTTCGATACATACCCCAGATGCAGGCATTAGCCAAAGCCGATCTTGAAAAGATGAACGCCTTGAGCGACCGATTTGCACGAAACGATTCGCGTACGATCGTTCGCCTCTACATTCTCCAGGGCTTTCTAAAAGACGAAAGGGAGGAAGATCCGGCGCCGTATTACGGCAATAATTATGTGATCTATTAATAATTGCGGTCTGCCTTCTCGAATTTGCGCCGAAATTGAGATTGCCTTAAACTTTCAATTGGTTGCCCTTGTAGCTCAACGGTAGAGCACGCGGCTCATAATCGCTTGGTTGTAGGTTCGAATCCTTCCGAGGGCACCACCACAAATTGCTCGCCTCAAAACGAAAAGGTATAGGTCATTCCCGGATTCTTTCCACGGATCAGGAGGAAGGTCAAAGCGTGCGTGTCGTTGAACGTGAACGTCGCGCTCGGATGCACTTTTACTCCGTCGAATTGGATAATCGACGAGATCCTCGGGTGAAACCTGATCACAAGTCCACCGATCGCCCTAAATCGTTTTTCGTACGATCCGTAAACGATCCCGCCGTACGGTGCTATGGGAAGACCCGTCCAATGCTGGAGGTCCTTACTAGCAGTTAGGTAGAGCGACGTGCCAGACGGCGTGCCTATACGGTCGGATGATATGCCGAAGATGATTGCTGGGCGATTTTGCGTTTCAGTAACTGGAATGAGCGTAAGCAGCGGTCGAACCTCGCCGACCTTTGGATTGTATTCGACGCCGAAGTGAACTCGCGGATGCCAGCGATAGATGAGCGTCGCGCGCACGGCGGCCCGATTCACTTGACCGTGAATCAGCCGCAAACCGGCGGTGAATTTCTTAGGATTATCGGCCGTCCCCCGGACGGCCTGGCCCTCGCCCGGTCAGACAGGTCA
>JANPDK010000026.1:0-39230 GCA_031431415.1 Acidobacteriota bacterium
TGATGACCTGAACGCTGTATCCCTCAGCGGTCTCGGATTGCATACGGCGCAGAAGGAGAGATCCGATACCGCGACTGCGGTACTTGTGGGCAACTGCGAGTTGGGCTAAGCGCCCGTAGTTGTTTGAAAAGACTATGTAACCAATGCATTCGTCGTCAATGAAGGCTCCGAGCTTTCGTTTCAAACTGTGAGTCCTGATCTGCGCGTCGATCGAATTTTGCCACGACGGCTGGCCGTCCCAAAATGTTACAAGTTGTAGCCAATCGGGTTCATCGAGTTCGCGGACATCGACATCTGGCGGTTGGCTCGCGGGTAACGCGACTGCGTCATCACACTGCAATAGAGCAAGCTCTCTGACCGGATGAAAATCCAGCTTTTCGTATAGCTTGATCGCCGCCGTGTTTGAGGTCACTACCTCTAACAAACACTGCTCAATTCCAAGTTCGATAAAATCCGGCAGCATTCGCTCGAACAATGCCTCGCTGATTCCCTGTCGCCGCTTGGGTGGGATGACCCCCGTTCCTGCGTCGTAGATGGTGGAGCGACCGTGCCATTCGCCGAAACCGTTTAGCGAAAAACCGATCAACTTATCATCCTCCATGCATCCAATGGTACGATTGAGGTCGACACCGTTGACATTGATATGATTGCGAAACTGCGTCTCCGTGAGCGCGAATGGAAACACGTAGTCCGAAAATGCCTCGATAAACGTTGCATATAGCTGCGCAAAATGCTCCTCGCTGAGGAACCGGTAGTGGCGCGATTCGGTTTCGTTTCTACTATCCATTTGTTAGAATTGTTGTGTGAACGTAGGTGTAACTAGTCAATTTAGTTAAGGTTTTACAAAAATGCAAGTACTGCTGGCGGATGAATACGGATTTTGTTTTGGAGTCGAACGAGCGGTCGATATGGTCGAGGAGGCCGTCGCGGCTGGCGAAACGGTTCGAAGCCTCGGTCCACTCATCCATAATAAGCAGGAAATGCAGCGTCTCGCCCACGATGGCGTGACCACTATTGACTCGCCGGTACAGATAACACGAGGGGAAACTGCTGTCATTCGTGCCCACGGTGTCACGCCTCAAGTGCAAAAAGAACTGGAAGAAATGGCTTCAAAGGTCGTCGATGCGACCTGCCCGTTTGTCACCCGCGTGCAAAAGCTCGCTGCCCGGGCCGCCGCCGAAGATCGTCACGTAATTATCGTCGGAGCCCCGGATCATCCTGAGATGATCGGTGTCAAAGGTTATGCTCCTGACCACGCATTTATCATCCGCGACGAATCCGAGCTGGGCCTGCTACCTCGCCTGCGCAGGCCGCTTGTCGTGTCGCAGACCACGATCAAATCAAAGACATTCTTCGACACCGCCGAGGCGATCAAGACAAAGACCGACGACCAGGTCGAGATCGTCAACACCATCTGCTCCGCAACGCGCGACCGCCAGGAAGCGGCCCGTGCCCTCGCCGGAATGGTTGACGCCTTCTACATCATCGGCGGCCGCCACTCCTCAAACAGCGTCAAGCTCCTCGCCGTCTGCAAAGAGCAATGCGAAAAGAGCTTCCTCATCGAAACCGAAGAAGAGATCAACCCAACCGACCTAATCGACTCCCAAAAAGTAGGCGTCACCGCCGGAGCCTCGACCCCCGAATGGTTGATCCAAAAAATTGTCAAATATCTCGAAAACGTCGACGTTGAGAACGACGTCGGGCTCAAAGCATAGTCGGTACCTATAGCGTCGCCCGCGTCCAATGTATTGCATTTTCCAGTGTTTTCGGGCAGAGTAATCGCATGATGTTCGAGCGAATCACAGTCGATCCCAAACGAATGAATGGCCAGCCTTGCGTTAGACAGCTTCGGTTGACTATACGTCGTGTCGTGGAGGCAGTCGCCACCTACCCGGATCGCCGTGATCTGCAACGGGAGTTCCCTGAGCTAGAACCAGAAGACATTCGTCAGGCTCTCGCATATGCAGCCGCGAATTTGGACGATCGGGTAATTGAGTTGGCAATAACCAGATGAAACTGCTGCTCGACCAAGGAACGCCTCGCTCGGCGGCGGCCATTCTCCGCAACATCGGGATTGATACCATCCATACAGGCGAAGCTGGCTTGAGCGAGGCAGAAGACGGTGAAATTATCCGCCGAGCCGCCCTCGAAGATCGGATCGTAGTAACGCTTGACGCAGACTTTCACAGACTCCTCGCGTTAGCACAAGCTCGCCGCCCCTCAGTCATTCGACTTCGTGTTCAAGGGTTGAAAGCCGAAGAATTTAGTGAGTTGATTCAGAATGTTTTGAGTCAATGCCCAGATGATCTCGATGCCGGAGCAATGATCTCGGTGAGTAATCTTCAGGTTCGGGTCCGTAGGCTACCTCTTTCGTAGTCTGTTTGCTACTACTTCTTTAACCAACCAAATAACGCATCAACAGTAATATCCCGATTCGTCTCGTAGATGGCTTTAGTGAGTGGGACGGACATTGGGCAGACTTGGATGCAGTTTTGGGCGTTGCCGCAGTTGCCGATGCCGTCGTCGCCGAGGAGGCCGTTTAGGCGTTCTTCTTTGGTGATCTGGCCGGTTGGGTGCATGTTAAAGAGGCGGGCCTGGGCGATGGCTTGGGGGCCGATGTAGTTGTCGTCGCCGTACTGCGGACAGGCTTCGAGGCAGCAGCCGCAGGTCATGCAGCGGGAAAGGTCGTAGCGTTCCTGGGCGGTGGCGTTCGAGATGTGCGGGCCGGGGCCGAGGTCGTAGCTACCGTCGAGTTCGATCCAGGCGTTGACCTGCTTGAGGTGGTCGAACATCTTTGAGCGATCGACCTTGAGATCGCGAACATTGGGAAACTTCGACATCGGAGCGAGGCTCACGGTGTCAGAGTTCGACGCAAGCAATAGATCGTCTATCAATGCCGAACACGACTGACGCACCTTGCCGTCGATGACCATCGTGCAAATTCCGCACACCTGTTCGAGACAAGACATATCCCAAACCGGCGGCGTGGTCTGCTTACCCTCGATCGTCACCGGATTTTTGCGAATCTCCATGAGCGCAGATATCACATTCAGATTCCGTCGATAATGCAGCTCAAACGTCTCCCAATGTGCAGCAGCAGCTTCGCGTTCACGCCGCTGGATCTTGAATTTGATCGTCGCGGGTGGCGTTTCGAGGCGTTTCTTTTCTACGTGTGCGTTTGTGGTCATCTCTTAAAATGTTCAGAGTGCAAGCTTGAGCTTGTATCTTTGGTTTCGCAAGAACAAGCTAAAGCTTGCACTCTGAACTCAGCCTTTCTTCTTCGCCGAATAGTCGCGTTTTCGCGGCTCGACGATCGAAACATCAACCGTCTCATAGCTCAGCACTGGTGCCTCCGCAGAGTATTCCGCGACCGTAGTTTTCATGAAATTCTCATCATCACGATCCGGAAAATCCGGTTTGTAATGTGCACCGCGTGACTCGTTGCGGTTCAAGGCACCGAGCGTGATCACGCGGGCGAGGTCGAGCATGTTTCTTAGCTGTCGTGCGTGCGGCACGGCCTGGGTCGCCCAAAGATTTGAGTCGTTGATCGAGATATTCTTGAAGCGATCCTGCAGTTCGATCAGCTTTTCGTCAGTCGCCTTGAGGCGGTCGTTGTAGCGGACGACGGTTACATTGTCGGTCATAACCTTGCCCATCTCTTCGTGCAGTTTGTACTGATTCTCGCCGCCTTCGCTGCCGATGATCTCGTCGTTCAGTGTTTGCTGTTTCTTAAGTTCAGCATCATAAATGCCATTCGTTTCTGTCGAACCGCGTTCGACATTTTTTGCATACTCGATCGCCGACGGGGCCGCGACGAATCCGCCGTAAACACACGACAGAAGTGAATTCGCACCGAGGCGATTCGCACCGTGGATCGAGTAATCGCATTCACCCGCCGCAAACAGTCCGGGAACATTCGTCCGTTGCTCGAAATCAACCCACAGCCCGCCCATCGAATAGTGCACGCCCGGGAAAATACGCATCGGCACGTATCGCGGATCGTCGCCGACGAACATCTCGTAGATCTCAAGGATCGCACCGAGTTTTCGCGTCAACGTTTCGGCCGGAATGTGCGTCAGATCAAGATAGACTTGATTTTCACCGCCGACGCCGTGGCCTTCGAGGCAGACTTGAAAGATCTCACGTGTAGCAATATCACGCGGAACCAGATTGCCGTACGCCGGATATTTTTCTTCGAGGAAGTACCAACGCTCGCCGTCCGGAATTTCCTTTGGCTTTCTCGCGTCCTGCGGATCACGCGGAACCCAAACGCGGCCGCCTTCGCCACGTGCCGATTCGCTCATCAGACGGAGTTTGTCTTCGCCCGGGATCGAGGTCGGGTGGACCTGTATGAATTCGCCGTTCGCGTAACGTGCTCCCTGTTGGTAACACGCGGAGGTGGCACTCCCTGTGCACGTCATCGAGTTTGTCGATTTGCCAAATATCAATCCCGGCCCGCCCGTCGCCATTATCACGGCATCGGCCGCAAACGACTTTAGCTCAAGCGTTTGCAGATTCATCGCGATCAGCCCGCGGCAAACCTGATGATCGTCAAGCACAAGCGAAAGCATCTCCCAGCCTTCGTATTTTGTGACTTTCTTCTCGACTTCCCAACGCCGCACCTGTTCGTCGAGTGCGTAAAGAAGCTGCTGCCCCGTCGATGCGCCGGCAAATGCGGTACGGTGGTGCAACGTTCCGCCAAAGCGTCGGAAATCCATCAAACCTTCTTTCGTTCGCGAAAAAGGCACGCCCATTCGATCAAATAAATAGATAATCTCCGGCGCCATGTCGGTCATTCGTTTGACCGGAGGCTGATTGGCGAGAAAGTCGCCGCCATAGACCGTATCGTCGAGATGCTTCGCCGGCGAATCGCCTTCGCCTTTCGTATTTACCGCTCCATTAATACCGCCCTGAGCACAGACCGAGTGCGAACGCTTGACCGGCACGACCGAGATCAGATCGACCTCGTGTCCCGCTTCAGCGATCTTCATCGCTGCCGCAAGACCCGCAAGTCCGCCGCCGACGATCGCAATTTTTAGTGCAGTTGCCATAAGAAAGTGTTGAGAGTGCAAGCTTTAGCTTGTAAATGCATCACGTAAGAACAAGCTAAAGCTTGCACTCTGAGCTTAAAATTTCACCGCTCCGGCTGTCGGCTTCTTAGCGTCTTCGCAAAATGCCTTTGGAAAAAGCCCGCACGGCCTTACAAAAGAGACCGCAGCATTGACTCCAACACCAGCGAGCAAGAGTGCCAGTCCGAGACACGCCTTTAGCGTCATTTGCTGAGCTTTCTCACCGATGACGATGCCCCAGTCGACTGCGAATAAAAAGAAACCATAAGCCAGGTGCCACGCTGTCGCCAGAACTCCCAGAATATAGACGATCATCACGAACGTCACCTGAAAGTCACCCGCAACTATCGCAAAGGCCTGGTCCGCATTGCCCGCGACGGGCTTGAGGGTCAGGCTCGGCACAAGTCCAAATCGAAAATGCAGAAGGTGAAAAAGAATAAAAAAGAATAGAAAAATGCCGGTCGCACGTTGGAATATATAGAACCAATTGCGCCCGTACGAGTAGTTCAGGACATTCGGCTTGGCCTCAGCCGAGATCAAAATTCCGTACACCGAATGGAAAACCAGCGGCAGGAATATTCCAAATATCTCGATCAGTACCAGATATGGGATCGAGTGAATTTCCGCCACCGCCTTATCAAAACTTGTCGCACCGTTCATTGCCTTTGAGTTCGTGAACATGTGGACAAAAAAGAACATCCCCAGGGGCACGATACCTGTGATCTGATGCAACTTGCGCAGCAAGAAGGTTTTGGAGAATTTTATCGCCATCTGAACGCTTTGACCCACACGAACTGAATTGCTGTTTCTCTGCATTCTACTAATGAATGCAGTGATCGGGCAACATTTGTCCTGAGCTTTTATATTACGGTCAATTTCAGATAAGATAAAATGAATAATGTAGTAGCGATTAAAAAGCTACGCTTATTAAATAAAATGCACATTGAAACGCTAAAAGTCTTTTGCGATCTCGTTGACCTCGAGAGCTTTTCGCTTGCGGCCGAGCGGAATTTCATAACGCAATCAGCCGTCAGCCAGCAGATCCGTGCGCTTGAGGAGAAATTTAAACGACGCTTACTTGAACGCATACGCGGCCGCCGCGAGGTAAAGCTGACACCGGCGGGCGAGGTTTTTTACCGCGAATCAAAGCACGTCCTCGATGCGTATGAGCATTTGAACGAAAGCCTTCGCGGCGTAGTTGGCAAGATCGGCGGCACGGTCAAGGTCGCGACCGTCTATAGCGTCGGGCTTCATGAACTGCCCGCGAAGGTGCGCGAATTCATGACCAAGTTCCCCGCTGCCAAGATCGATCTCGAATATTCACGCACGACCCGCGTCGTCCGCGATGTCCTCAACGGCACCGTCGAGCTAGGTGTCCTCGCTTTTCCTGAGCCTCGTCGCGGTCTGACCATCACACCGATGCCGGACAATTTGCTCGTTTTGATCGCACCGCCCGATCACAAATTTGCCAAACGGAAAAAGGTCAAGGTCACCGAGCTCGACGGCGAAGAATTTGTCCATTTCGAGCGGGACGTCCCGACGCGAAAGGCAATGGATAAGATATTTAAGGCGAACAGTGTTGAGGTTAAGAAAGTCGCTGAGTTTGACAATATCGAGACGATAAAACGTGCGGTCGAGGTCGGCTTCGGACTAGCGATCGTGCCCGAACCGGCCGTTATCGAGGCCCGAAACGCAGGAACTATCGCCGTCATCGAACTTGCCGAAAAATACTGGATCAGATCCGTCGGGGTAATTTATCGCAGCGACAGGGCATTGTCTCTGGCCGCGAAAAAGTTCGTCGATCTTCTCAGCAGCAATTCACTCAAAATATGAATTTCCAAGTCCTTGGCACAATCACGGAAATTGAAAGTATTGCCGTTGGAACTGGCATTCGCGATCTTGAGAGGCTTCGCAAAATGTACGGTCACGGACGATGGCGAAAACTCAAAGGTGTAGCCCAAATTCGCCTAAGAAATGGTAGAATACGGTTAGCTGAACTTCACTGGTATGAGGCTCACGGTATTGGGAAACGCGAAATAAAACGAAAGCTGTATTTAGATTAGTATGAATGCACAAAACGGAAAAGAGCCGAGATTTGCTGTCTGCGTCAACAATTCAGAGTATCCTGTCTCGCTTGAACTTCACAAAATATATCGAGTCCTTCCCGACCATGACGCCGAACAGGATGGCGACTTGCGCATAATCGACGAGAGCGGTGAGGATTATCTTTATTCGTCCGAGCAATTCGTACTTATCGTACTTCCAAATGTTGTCGAAAACTCTCTCCTCAAGGCTGCCTAGCCCCCTTAGCTAATAAACTTAACCAGTAACGGATCCCGCCGCCGCGATGTATGTCATCGGAGTCGTCGGAGCCATGTCGTTAAGTGCATATTTCAACTTGGTCGCAAGACCCTCAGCTTCCATATAATCGCGGCCGAGCAGACGACGAAAGCGTTTGTTGCGATCTTCGCCGTTCAGTTCCTTCAACATTCCACCTAAGAAGGCGGTAACGATCTCAGGTGAGAATTGCTTGCCAGCATTTCGTTTCAGATCCTCGACCACATCATTGGCCGGACGGCGTGCCTTGTACGGGCGATCGGTTGTCATCGCGTCGAATGAATCAGCAAGATTTACGATCTTGGCGATGTAAGGGATCTCGCGGTCATACAACCCGTCCGGATAACCGCGGCCATCGAGCCGTTCGTGATGATATTTTGCCGCTAGCGGCACGTCAGTATATGGATGATGTATTGGCTGTAGTATCTCGTAACCGACCGCGGGATGTTTGTTTAGTTCTGCCGATTCCTTTGCGTTTATGCGGTATGGGGCGTTGATGATCTTTCGCTCGACGGTGAGTTTGCCGACATCGTGGAGATAACCAGCCACCGCCGCTCCCTCGGTCTCTTCGGGTCCCCAACCGAGTTCGGTGGCGATGATCTCAGAGAACTTACCGACGCGCACCGAGTGGCCCTCGGTGTATTTATCCTTGCAGTCAATCGCAGCGGCAAACGCTTTTACCGTATCGTGATATGTAGAACGCATTTCGTCGAAAAGGCGTCGATTCTCTTCGGAATGGCGTTCGATCTCAGCCATTAGATTGCGCTGAGCGATGGCAACACCGATATGCTGACCCATCGCGCAGATGATCTCTTTGTCGTACGAAGTGTAAATCTCACCCGTCGCCTTCTCACCGAGAAAGATCGCACCGACGATCTCATCGCGCACAACCAGCGGCACAAACAGTTCGAGCCGACGCTGGTCGAAGCTCACATTGTGTACCTGAAAGAATGGCAACACTTGAGCCTCGCCGATCTCGATCGGAGACATACCGTTCGAGAGGAACTGACGTTCGTCCTCGCCGGTGAGCAGCAAGCTCAACGGAAAATCCTCGCCGAGGCCACGGATCGCCAACATATTCAGCTCATGCCCAAACCGCGAATATCGTGCGACCGCACCACGCATAATGCCCAATGCTCCAGAGAGCAAATGCAGCGATGTGCGGATAGTTTCCTGAAAATTGTTGCGGTTCGTTATCTCCTGGCCAAGCTCGGCCAAGGCTCCAAATGCGTGGATCAATTTGTGCTCGTGTTGCATATTCTTAGACGATATTCACGTGTTTGGTCAGGCCCAGCATGTTAAAAAGTTCGACGGTTGTTTCGTTAACATCTGAAAAAGCGACCCTTGCGCCATTCTTTTCAGCGATGTCGATCACTCCGAGCAGGATCGAGATCCCGATACTGTTGACCAACTCTGTCTTTGAAAAATTGACGATCAGATCGGTACAGCCCGACTCGATCCGGCGGCGGCATTCATATTCGATCTGCTCGCCGGTCAATTTATTGAGATAGTCGCCTGCGTATATGACCGATGGTTCGGTGCTTAACTGCGCCGAGACTGCTGTTGCGGTATCAGTGATCACTTAAATATCCGTCCTTGTTTAGTTTAGCTTGTGCGCACGAAGAAACTACTTGAATAGTATGTTTAACACAAAAGCGAGTGAAAACAAATCTTTTTTTTCAGGAATTTGCCACGAATGCACGAATGAATACGCCCGACAATGCCTGGTTCTATTCGTGCATTCGTGGCTGAATCTGTTAACACAAAAGATTAGGACCCGTGTCCGATGCTTAATACACATGCGAGAGACGCCCAAATTCAGCTAGCAACGGCTTCATTCGCTCGATCACGGCGTCGTGCGAAATGCCATTTGTTGCGATGATGCCATTATGATTCTGCACATCCGCTCGGTCGTAGCGATATTCCTGGCCAAAAAGATCGGTAAAGCGCCCACCCGCTTCTTCAAGGATCACCTGCGGGCCACACGTATCCCACAGCTTTGTTCGAGGACTTGGGTGAATGTATATATCAGATTCCTGCTGGGCGATCAGCCCGACCTTTAAGCCGACTGAACCTCTGCGAATTATCTCAGGGAAACCAAATTCTGCTATGATCCGCGACATTCGCGGGCTGGCATGATTGCGGGACATCGCGAGTTTCAATCGATCAAGCTCGGCGGTGTCTGAGACATTCAGCCTAACAGGCTTGCCATCTTCACCGGTCTCAATGAATGCTCCGCCGCCGCGAACGGCATACGTCAACACATCGTAAAATGGCAACAGCACAACGCCAAGTGTCGCCACACCATTTTCCGCGAGCCCGATCTGCACGGCAAAATCTCCGTCGTGATTCACGAATCCCGAGGTGCCATCGATCGGATCGATGATCCACGTTCGCCGCTTCGTTACACGATCTGCGGCATCGTCGATCTCCTCTTCCGACAAGATCCCGTCGTCTGGAAAGGCTGCCGAAAGAGCATCAACGATGATGCGGCTCGATTCACGGTCGGCGACGGTGACGGGTTCGCTGAAATTGTCGGCGCCGATCTTGTGTTCGGTCTCGAAGCCGGCAGCGTAGTGTTTTAGGATCGTTTTCGCGGCAAGCCGTGCGGCGGAGATCGCGGTTTCAAGCTCGTGTTGAAGCATCACCTACAATTTAGCACGCTACTTCGCACGTTGCTAGATTCACGACTTCTCGACCGGCTCAGTGATCCCGCATCGCGGGCATGTGAGAAACCGCCGCGTTTTGTCGGTCCATTTTGCCAGTGCAGGTGTGGCGAGTTTTGGAATTTTGCTTTCAGCCTCGCCCTCGCGGAAGACCCGCGCGTGTTTGGCGGTCGGCTCATGTGCAGATCGCAGATCTATCTCGCACGGGCGACAGATCCATCCGAATCCGGAATTGTAAAAATCGTTCAGTTCCGTCATAAAAAATGCGGTGAGCAAGATCGCCCACCGCAATTATCCTATATTTCTGCGGAACTAGTTGAGTCGTCGCGACCCTCCACCCGTCGGCGTCGGCAAAAGTTTCACCGGAACGGTGATCGTCTTGCCGTCACGAAATACCTCAAGGCTGACAGTATCGCCGATCTGCTTCTTATCGAGCAGGCGAAATAGATCATCGAGTTCACCCATCTTCTGGCCGTCGACGGAAAGAATGATGTCGCCGATGTTACCGGTCGAGGAAATTCCCCTGAGCCCCGCACGGTCAGCCGAAGCGTTTGGCTGAGTCTGGTAAACGAGCAATCCTTGCTCGACCGGCAGCCGATAGCCGCGAGCCACAAAATCTGCTACTGAGGGCAGCGTTGCCCCAAGTTTAGGACGGCGAACTTCACCGAACTGGATGAGCTGCGGTATGACACGCTTGGCCGTATTGACCGGAACCGCAAATCCAACCCCGACACTGCCGCCCGCTGGCGAGAGTATCTGCGAGTTAATCCCTATCATTCTTCCAAATTTATCGAGGAGCGGCCCGCCTGAATTGCCGGGGTTGATCGAGGCATCGGTCTGAATAGCGGCGTCGATCGGACGATTGTTTCGTGCGCGTATCGGACGCTGCAGGCCCGAAATAACGCCCGTCGTCAGCGTACGATCAAGACCGAACGGATTACCGATCGCCAGAACCTTCTGTCCGACCGACAGTTTGTCCGAATCGCCAAGTGGCACCACGGTCATTCCTGCTGGCGGCTCGA
The DNA here is from genome assembly GCA_031431415.1 of Acidobacteriota bacterium. Classification (GTDB taxonomy): domain Bacteria; phylum Acidobacteriota; class Blastocatellia; order Pyrinomonadales; family Pyrinomonadaceae; genus OLB17. The sequence continues at coordinate 11,095 of JANPDK010000026.1, forward strand.
TCTTGATCACGGCAAGGTCCGTATCCGGATCGCCACCGATCACGCGGGCAGGGTAAAGTTTGTCACCGCCGAAACTCACGGTCAGCTTTGGCGACCCTTCGATGACATGATAATTGGTCAGGATGTGCCCGTTGCTGTCGATGACCGAGCCAGAACCGTTGCCCTTGCCTTCCTGTTCGTTGCCAAACCAATCCTGCGAAACCGAGGTCGTATTGATAAAAGCAACGCCCGGACTGATCGTCTTATAAACATCGATGCTGTTCTGCTCATCCGAAACGGTCGACGGATCGGCGATAACCGGTGTCGGAGCCTGTTCCGCGAGAACCGTCGAATCGCTCTTTTCCTGCCAAAATCGCGTGAGATTGTAAACAAGGGCCGTCGCACCGACCGCGATCAGCGCCGATGCAAAAGCAAGCAACAATATCTGTCGTGCGGAGATCTGATAAAGGTTTTTTCTGGACATATAGCTAGTTTCCCCAAGTATCGTTTATAAGTAACGCGCTTTATGATGATACGAAAATCCGTTCGCGTTGTTTAATAGATTACGAAAAAAACAACCCGCGTGTTTCGCAAAGAAACACACGGGCCCAGTAAAACGCTTTATTTTTTCTTACCTGACAACCGCAAGTAATTGTCGCGGCCACTCCGTCATTTCGTAAACGGTCGTATTCGACACGACGCCAAAGGCCGCGAGACCTGTAAACAAATGAATTCCCATTAGTCCCAGATAAACCGCAAGCGCAACGGCGAGTCCGTATCGAGCGAGCGGCCGGCTGCCCCAACGTAGCAATACAACTGCGGCCACCGCCCCGATCGCGATCTTGACACCCAGGAAAGGCCAGTTGCCAATGTCCAGGAGGCTCGCCATCAACTGATTCCCTTCGGTCGCGACACCGCTTCGAACCCACACGATCGTGAGCAAGGCGTCAAGTAGATTCAGGCCAAAGAGAAGTAGCGTCGGGGCTGCCAAATGCATAGTCGAACTCCTGTCAAAACTTGTTAAACCTCTCCCTTAAAGAACTTAACCCCCGGTTTTTAGATCGGGGGTTAAGCGAGATCGGAGATTTGTGAACTATCTGTACGTCTGACATATACATCCAATAGGGAAAGATTTCAAGAAATTCTGACACTTTTTATTCCTCTCGATAGCGGTGTTATTCTTTAGTCTGAATTTAGAGACTCAAATACGTTTTTTTGTTGCAACGAAAATGGTGTTGAAGGATTCGAAATGCCTGCCGAGCGGGTTCGGCGGTTGTTCGTTTTTGCCATTTACGTCTAAGAGGAGACATAGATCATGAAAGTAATTATCAATTCGAAGAGCATCGCGGGATTTCTAGGTATGCTACTCATACTTGGCGTCGGGGCCGCATCGGCGCAAAAGCCGGTCATTAAGAAAAAACCGGTCATCAAAAAACCCGTCGTCGTCGCAAAGCCGGCGATCCCGGTCTACACCGTGGATACGGGCACGATACTGCGCGTCCGCATGAACCAGACCATTAGCTCGAAAACAGCCAATGTCGGCAACACATTTACCGTAACTGTGACCGAGCCGGTCTATTCGAATAACGGCGTCGTCGTTATCCCAACCGGCAGCACGCTCACCGGCAAGATCAACTCGGTCAAGATGGCAGCCAAAGGCGGCAAGCCAGGCGAGATCGACGCAAGCTTTATCTCGGTAAGACTACCAAACGGAAAGACGCGCACTATAAATGGTTCGCTTACAGATCTCGACGCGGGCAAGAGCACGAGCGACAATGAGGGCGGAGTCAGCGGCGACAAAATGAAAAATCGCAAGATCATCTTCATTGGTGGTGGTGCGGCTGGTGGTGCCATTCTCGGAGCAATTGTCGGCGGCGGCAAGGCGACCGCGATCGGAGCTATCGCCGGTGCCGGTGCCGGCCTTCTCGGTGAGATGTTTATGAAAGGTCCCGAAGCCGAGGTTAAATCAGGTACGGAGTTTGGCGTATATCTAAATCAGTCTGTGGCTTTGCCGAAATTCATCGAGGCAGTCGGTTAGAACCAGTAAGGCATCTCTTTTTACCAAAATAGAAAGGCCTCGCATCTTCATGCGGGGCTTTTCTATTAGTCCTAATGGTCTTTATAAACCTATACCGTGTGTACCAAAAACTCCGGCGTAATTATCGAGGGTGAAAAAAAACCCGCATTCGTGTTGAATAATCTGAGACGTGCTTGCTTGCGAACATTAGCGAGATGCCCGAAGTTCCAAGTTACGAGATAGTCGATCTTGTGAAACGACGCCGTCGCGAAGTGAATCGCATCGGCGATATATTTGCGGTGAAAGATGCCGCGCTCGATGTACCCTTCAGCGAGTATCGCGACCTCCTCGGTGATCTCGATCTGTTCGAGAGATTTGATGAGATTTAGGTAACCGCTGCGATGCGGTTCCTGGGTTCGCTCGATCTCGCGTTGTACAAGGACTGAGCTTACGGCCCGGTATTCGCTCAACTCATGTTCCCACCAACGGATCGTCAGATCGCGGCGAAACGGCTCGTCATTATCGAGATACGCCCCAACGACCGAAGTTTCAAGATAAAGGCTCAGCTTCATTCCGGTTTGATCGATACAAAGGTCACCCGCGAATTTTTAAAGTCGAATGTCATCCGGTAATTCTTCAAAAAGTTACCGCCTAGAATTCCAGATTGTTCAAATCCCGACGCCTCGTTGATCAGGTCGAGATCGAGAGCGACCGCCAAGATATCCTTTCGCGAATGCTGTCCAAACGTTACCTTGGGCAGTTGAAATGTCTGCACATCATCGGTGAAGCCCGCCGAGCCGATAACGCGAAGCCTTTCCTCGCGAATAAACGGGATCATCGCGTCGGCCTTGGCCACGTCCGACGAGATGACCGAGACGCTGGCTCCGGTATCGACGATAAAATTCAGTGGGGCCTCGACACCCTCGAGCGTTACTTCGCCGCTCAAAAAACCGCTCGAAGTAAGCCTCAGCGGCAGCGAAAGTTCACTGGTACTCTCACGGAAATCACGTTTGTCATCTTCTTTACGGGTCAACGAAAGAGTCTGGTTACCGTAGTCGATCGTCGTTAAAAACTTCGAGATCAGCGCCAGTCCGATATATCCATCGACCGGCTGGCTCTCATTATGAAATTTTCGCAGGTAAACAGGCACTTGCCGGAGAGCAACATCGCCGATCTTTATCTCGCGGAGCAGGCCGTAAACTATCTCGAATTTACCATTGCCACCGATGCCGCGGGCAAAACCGCCCTTGGTTATCGAGCGAATATCAAGACTCTTGGCAGTTTGCTCCGATAGGACCGAAATTCCCGACCCCGTATCGAGGACAAATCTGAGCGGTTCAGCTCGACCGTTTACGCGCATCTTGATGATCGGGCGGTTGCCAACCAGCTCAAACGGCACAGAAGTTTCGTCCTTGCCGGCAAGAGTGTATAGCTTTCCGGCCTGGCCAAGAAAACGTAAAAAAGCGATCAGCCCCTTGATGCGAGCCCGTCGGTCAGCATCCGCAATGCTCGAAATGTGGAGGAAATCCTTATACGCATCGGCCGCCTCGGTGTATCTCTCCGCCCTTGACGAAACCTGCGCAAGAGCAAAAAGATAATCAGGCTCATCTGGTTCGTGATAGACAGCCTCCTGGAGGTTTTGCAGACTGTCACCGATCCTGTTCTCATAAAAATCAAGCATGCCGTAGCCTGCCCATGCCAGATCCTGCTTACGGTCAAGCTTAAGAGCGTTATAGAATAGGGCCCGTGCTTCGCGAAAACGTCCGCCCGTTAAAAGCGTCGCACCGAGCACCGCAAACGCACGTGCATTCTTTGGCTCATTTCTGGCGATTGGGAATACTATCTCGTAAGCGTCGGTAAGACGCCGCTGTTTTGTAAGGACGTAGGCCAATTCGACCTTTGCCTCGGAGCGTGACTCATCGATAGCCACCGCACGTCTTAGCAATACCTCGGATTCCGCGAGTTTGCCGGCACGAGTGAGTTTCAGGGCATCTTTTAGGGCTTTCTTGATCTCAGGGGGCGTTTTGGTCGCTTGGCTTGAGACTTGAAGAGGAGAGGCAGCGAATACAAAAAGGCCGAGCACAGCAGCGAGAGCTGCTTTCTTTAGAGAGGACTGGTCCAGGGCATTTGCGAAACCGCTGCACCGCATACAGCAAACTCCTTTTGACTCATATCACACGAGAGTCATTTCAGTATAACACCGGTCTTCATCGACCAGAGCACAAGATCCAGCTCGTCAAAATCGATTCCGGTCATGTCGGTCAGCTTTTTGAGCTTTTCTTCGACTGTTAGATACTTCAGACGAGTATTTGGTGGCTTTGGGTCGTCAATTATTTTCAGCTCGGCGAGGCAGTTGAGAACGTGCTTATCGAGGATCGCGTAACCCTTGTAACCGATATTCCGCAAATAGTGGCTCGCCTCCTTGTAACCGAGGCCTTTAATGCCCTTTTCACGCACCAGCCAATCGCGTCTCTCAAACCGGCAATCAAAGCTGTTCAGCTTTTTACGCAGCTTCATTCCATATTGTTCGCGCAGGAAATCGCGTGAGTGGACAACGTACTTGGAGCGTGCATTCGGATAGCGGTGATGCCCAACAAGAGCATTCGCTAGTTCCGGCTGGTCAGCGGTCAATAGAATTGGCTTTATCGCCTCAAGCGAATTCAACCCCATCCGAGCCGAACACCCGCCGGTAAAAAAACAAAACACCATCTCCTCAAGCAGATTCAAATCCGTCCCATCCCGCCCGATCGCCGCAAACTCCCCCAACCGCCGCCGGATCTCAGCCCGCCGACTTTTGTGCGTTCGAACAATATTTTCGATGGTTATCGCCGGGTTCTCTCGTTTCACTATGAGTGATTGTAAGAACGCTCAACCGAGAGTGTCAAAGGCAACAAATAAGGCGGCTCTCGTAGGCAGCTTGACCAACGACGATTTGATAATTGTGTTGGGTGAGGATCAAGGTTTAGGTTTGAGCATCTTCCAGATTTCTGCATCCACTAGAGAAAGCTCTGCTGCTGAAAGATTGCCAATCTTCTTTAAGATGCGATCTTTGTCTATCGCCCGCATTTGGAAGACCATGATTACGGAGGTTTCGGACAGGCCATTTTCGGCGGAAGGTTCGACCTCGACAGTAAAACTAAATCTGGAAGCTCTGAGATTCGAGGTAACCGGAGCCACCATCAACATCGGTTCGCCCGCGACATCAGTCTGAACTGCGACCGCCGGACGCCGCCCACTCTGCTCGCGGCCATCGGTCGCCGACAAACCAACAAGAAGAACATCCCCGCGCGCCATCAGCCGATCTCCCCCAGCCCTTGCTCGATCGCCTTCATGTCTTCAACACTCGCCGCATCCCACTCGGCAAATTCTGCTGCCAGCGCCACTTCTTCATCGGGTTCGATAGTGATCCGGACCCGCTCATGTTCCTTCAACATCACCGGCACACCCGAAACCGGCCGAAAAATCCCATGCTCATAAATAGCGTCAACCGTTGTACTCATAGACCAGATTTTAACACAAAATATCAGCCGTCAAACCAAAATCATGTCTCCCGATGGCTCTGAAAATTGCATGTCTGATGCTATGAAGTTTCGCGACGATGACGACATTACCTTCCTTCATAGGCCGGGTTGGCTTCCTTTATCAGTTCAATAGGGTAATCGGGTTCGTTATCGCCGTATGCCCTTTCGAGATTTGCCAGAGAGAAATGCGTGAGTTCATTCTCACTTTCATCATCCAGCTCGATCACGCTGACCACAAGTTTTGCATTCGGCTCAAGCTCATACGGCTCGTTTAGCAAAATGTGCTTTCCATCAAAATGGGCCGGTAAATTAACAATTTCCATAGCTTTGTCTTCCGCTCTGTATTCTACAATCGGTTCACCTGAAATCAAAGCATATTCAACCTTGGAGGAACTAGATCCGATCGATCCGAATCGTAATATCGAAGGCCTGAACCTTTTCTTTACTTCCGCCATTCCACAGGAACCGCATTCCCGTTTCTATCAGACAAACTCGCCGAGCCATCAAACTTCACCACCCGATCCACCGCTTCATTCTCAAACCCGATCGAAACCAGCCGCAAACTCTTTTCAAGCGGCTCCGCCGAATCGATCAGCACCGTGAGTTTCCCCGCAACCGTATCATTCACCGTCAAAACCGCCCCGTCGGGAAGTTCACCCGCCAAAACCACCGCTCCGCCCAACGCCGGATCGTACCGCAGGGCGAAACTCACCGCCGAAACCTCGATCGCCGATTCCAGCTCCACCGCTATTGAACCATCACCGCCGCGCTCCAACCGTAACAAACTCGACGCCTCAACCTTCGTCCCAAACAAAGACCCCCCAATAACCGCCCGCAACCCAACATCCGCCGCCACAGTCGGCCCGGCGGCGGGTGTGAGCGGGTCTAGCGTGGTGGCGTATCGCCGTGCCTGGACTACATCTCCCGTTGCGAGAATGCCGTCGCCAAAGGTCGAGCGCGGAGCGGAATCGGCACGCTGAAACTCATTTGTTGCCGGATTTACCTGATCCAGGTTGACGACAAACCGCCGCATCTGCACAACATCGGTCGTAAGCACAAGTCCGTCGCCCGCAGTTCGCGGAGCAACGTCGTTCTCAAATCCATCGCCGCCCGGCGTCGGCGTCGGCGTAGGGGTGGGTGTAGGAGTCGGTGCTGCCTGTACTTCAAATGCGCCAATGTCGGCTCCATCTCCACCGGGAGCATTCGGAATCGCTGGATTGTCAACAGGTCGCGTAAGTCCGCGCTGGTCGTTTGCAACTCCAGCAATCGTCCCATTTCCTCGGTCAATAGCTTGGCTATTTGGTTGCAATGAATGCGTTTGCGTTTGACCGCCGTTATCGGTCAGGAGATTTAACAAAGGATCGCCACCAATAAAGTTATAGCCTAGTGAGTTAAAAGAGCCATCGACATCGCCGCCCGAGTTTTGGGCAACAATCGAGCTACCGAGATTTAGAGTAGTGGTGGAGAAGATTCCGCCACCCGAACCACGCACTTGTTGATTAAACGCAATTGTTACGTTCTTCAGGGTGGCTGAGCCCGATGAGCCATTAAATATGCCGCCGCCGAGGCCCCCAAGCTGGGATGTGCCCGAGGTAGCAATATTGCCACTAACCGTTGAATTAGTTAGGGTCATTACACCACTGTTCGCTATACCACCGCCATGACCAAAACTGTTAGGATGTCTGGCTGTGTTATGCGAGATCGTACTATTAATGATCGTCAATATTCCACGGTTATTGATTCCGCCACCCTCCCATGCTAGGTTGTCGGTAATTGTTACATTGATAAGTTGTAAATTGCCTTGATTTAGAATGCCGCCCCCGTAATCGACACCCGTTTCACCGGGAAAGGTTACAGATGCAATAGTTACGTTGCTTATCACAACGTTCGCACTACTCCCTATTTCAATAACTCGGTAGATGGGAATCCCGCCTGCCTGCGTGGCAAGAATTTCAAGTAAATACGCATTCGTTCCTACGATCGAGATATTCCTAGTTATTAAGAGTTGTCCGAGTGAAACACGGATGGTAGCGGCTCCACCAAAAACCAAAGGGTCGAAGATGACCACGTCATTGTTTGCAGCCTGTGCAATTGCCTCTCGAAGACTGCAATCCGAATTACAATTTCCGTCGTTTGAATCCGCAGTTTTAGTTACTGTTAGCGTCGCCGATTGTGCGTTGGTGACAAACAAGACTGACAATAGAATTAATAATACTAAAATATAGAGTTTCATTATCTTCCTATAAAACGAAAATAAGCTTCCTACACGCGGCTATTTTTGATTCCGTTTCTACTTCGTACTCAATTCACTATCAAACCAATGTTCTTTTTCGTTTCGCCTCTGGACTTCTTCCCAAACCATCGGAGCAAACTTAGACCAAAACCATTCTAAATCCTCATATTTATAGAATTTAAAATCAGCTTCGGGCGACACAAGGTTTTCAAGGCCAAGCAGTGATTTGGATTCTGTTTCAATAGTTGGTCTTTCCCCTTCCTTTATGGTTTTTGCTAATTCCCAAGCAAGAACATCCGCAGCTTGAATAGGGTTATATATTTCCTTGTTTTCGAACTTCAGTTCGTCCCGTTTGATCCTCCATGATTTATTCATTTCCTCGGACTTACATGCAGTTTGGTGAGCATTCGTAATTTCTGTTCTGAATTTGTCTCCACGGTCGAAAATGTAAGTAATAAAATCATTATAGTGATTTCTTTCGGCCCATTGAGCGCAATGCCAAAAAACCAACGCAGACGCAAAGCTACCGACTTTCTGAAACGCTAAAACGAGTGCGGGGTTCTGAGCCAACAATTTTCGGCAATCTACCAATGAAACAGCAATCCCGACAGGATATAAAGTATGACTGTTAATAATGTCTATCAGTTTCTCATACAAAGGATCGCATTTTTCACCTGTCCAAATAGTGCGATCTGCAAAACCCTTTCTACGAGCGTGAAAATCGGTTGTATGGAATACAGGTAAGGTGCTCCCAATAGGAACATTTCCTTCTTTAAGGGCTGTCAGCCACGCATCGCTGAAATTACACCACTGCTCGGCCTCAGCCAAATAACCCGCAACGACTATTACCGTGTCAGACACGGTTTCTTCTGCGCCACTTGCATCGAAATAACCTGTGATTTTTTGAAAACTCATACTGAAATAATTAGATTTTTATTCGTGTTATGAAAACAATGGGGTCATGGGGTCAGGTCATGGGGTCAGGTCATGGGGTCAGGCCTGCGATATTCGCGATTCTTTCGCGTTCTCGTACACCTCGACTATTTGAGCGATTTCGTTTACCAATGGATGCCCACTGCGGAAAAGACTTGGGGCAGGCATCGGGCGCGTTCCATTTGCGTTCCAGGTGGAACGCTTTTGGTCATAAAAAGTGCATTTTGGTCATACAAAACGCGATTTGGTCATAAATTGCGGTCATAAAAAGTGCACGTGGGTCATACTGGGACGTGGTTTGGTCATATAAAATGACGTTTTGGTCATACGAAATGTCTCGTGGTTCATATATTTTGCATTTGGTCATACCGTTTTGGAGCTCTGGGACGTTAAACCACGTTAAAAATCGTGTTCCCTGCGTTCCACCTGTTCCACCCGTTCCAGGCGTTTCATGTGTTCCAGCGTTCCATGGTGGAACATGGAACACTCAGACAGAAAAACCGCCGAAGCTTTATTCTTGATTTTGACCAACTAAAGGCAGACAATCGGTATCTAAGGTTTCAGGTAATAGTACTAAGGATATTTGGCTATGAAGGTTTTGCTCTCTTCGCGATTTTGCACCGCGTTTTTTGCGGTCGTGTTTGTTTTTGTAAACTCCAGCGGAGCGGGCCTGATGGCCCAGTCAAAACCGCAAAAGACCGAAAAACCGACTGGTGACGGCAAAAAGAACGAGCGCCCAAGGCCCCTGACCGAGGAAGAAAAGAAAAAACTCGAAGAAGAGAAACGGCTTCGTGAGGAAGAGAAAAACGCGATCTTTATCGATGACATCGAAAAGGTCGAGTCCAAGATCGTCAATGTCGATGCCGTCGTTTACAACAAAAAGACGGGCCAGATCATCGGCGGGCTAAAGAAAGAGAATTTCGCCATCTTTGAGAACGGAGTCAAGCAGGAGATCGCGAGCTTTGCCGAGCCGGAATCGCCGATCACCGTCACGCTAGTGCTCGAATACAGCAAGTGGACCGAGCTTTTCGGCTCAGCCGCGGGCGGCTATTTCGAGCCCGGAGCCAACGAGGCGATCAAACCGGTCGCGTATTTTCTCTCACGCTTTATCAAGCCGCCCAACGACTACGCCTCAGTCATAGCATTTGACCTCAGGCCGACGCCGATAACCGATTTTACAAACGACCCGAAAAGACTGAACGATACGGTCAATCTGCTGTTTCGTAATCGTCCCGCGTTTCGCGAGAATAATCTGTTTGACGCAATAAAATTTGCGCTCGTCGGCGGCCGCGGAGATTCGGTCGTGCTTGAGAATTCGAAGGACGAGAAGTCCGATTATCTGGGCATGGTCGCCGTTCGTTCGAAACGGCGTGCGCTGATATTAGTCGCCTCCGGCATCGATACTTTTAGCAGGATCAACTACGATCAGTGCCGCCGCATCGTCCAGGAAGCCGGCGTCCCGATCTATATAATCAGTACTGGAAATCTGTTTTTCAAAAGATACGAGCACCTGCTGCCGGCGACCGACGGACTGACCGGAATGCCCGGAAGATTGAGCTTTCTGCAGGCTCAGAACGTGATGAACACGCTCGCCAAGGAATCGGGCGGGCAGCATTTTTCTATGACATTCGAGGGCGAGATACCAGGTTACCTCCAGTCGATCAATGCCCTGCTCCGCAGCCAGTATTCGCTCGCCTACGATCTCGGCGATACTGTCCGCGAACCCGGCAAGAAATATAAGCTCGAGGTCAAGGTCGATGTCGACAAAGATGGCGTCTATGAAGACAAAACCTACGTCGTCCAACATCGCCCGTTCTACACAACTCCGAAGGCGCCGGAAAAGAAAAAGTAACGATTTCTGGAACTTCTACTTTTGTACAAGTAGTACCATGTCCGCCGTCCATGCGCCGCGAATGACGGCGAGTTGTTTGCCGTTGTCCGACCAGTCGTAGCTGAAAATGCGGTCTGATCTGAAGTTTGTTACCTGCTGCGGCGGGCTGCCGTCAATCGGCTGCTGCCAGATATTGCTTACGCCTTCGGTGGTTGAAATGAACAATATCGCGCGGCTGTCGGGCGAGAATCTTACCATCTGCATCTGTCCGGCGTGCTGCGGTATTTCGAATTTTTTGACGGGCAAACTACCTTCAAACGGCATCAACGCCCAGCGATATTTGTCGTTTTCGAGCATCGTGTAGGCAATCCATTTACCGTCGGGTGAAAAAGCGTGTTCACGGGCATAATCGTTGGAAATCTTTACCGCTTCGCCACCTTCGATGGAAATTTTCCAGAGCGACCAATTAGGATACGAAGTATAAACAATCCATCGGCCATCGGGCGAGATTTTAGCGAATTTTTCGCCGCCGCCGTTTGTCATCTGCACGGGGTTGCCCCCGTCCGCGTCCATTCGCCAAACGTGAAGGTCGCCCGCCCGGTCGGAGTCGAAAGCGATGTAGCGTCCGTCAGGCGACATGGACGCGCCGCCGTTGCCTCCGGCGTTTGCCGTCAATTGTTTGGCCGGAGCGTCGCCATTCGCCTCGCGCAGCCAAATATCCATCTGACTGCCGCCGAAGGCCGCGACGAGCAACTTCTCGTCCGGTGTCCAGCGCACGTCGCGGTATTCGCCCAAACCGGAAGTTACGCGGTGGGCGCGGGCTGAATCGCCTTCGGGGGCGATCCAGATATGCGTCAGCAATTTGACGTGACCGGCGAGCAAGGTGCGCGAGTCCCGCGTGAAACTGAGATAGGTATAATTGTTCGAGTCGTTGGTGATTCGCAGCACCTCACCCGACGGATAGGAAAGCAGCCAAAGCTGATTGGGTAGAACGGTTTTTTCGGGATTGGCGGACATTATCAGGCCGCTTCCGTCCGCCAGCCACGCCAGCGTTCCCGTCCAATACCATTTGCGCGTCGTCAACTTTCGTTCCGTGCCGTCAGCCACATTGACCGCGACCACTTCACGGAACGAATCGCCGAGTTCGACGCTTCCGGCGGAAGCCGCAATCGTCTGTCCGTCGGGCGACCACACGGGAAAATCGTAACCCTCGTTCAGAGGGCGTAAGGCGAGTAGTCGTTCATTCGCGCCGTCCGCGTCGGCAATCATTATCTGGCTTTCGTTTTTGGAATGCGGCGCGCGCAGAAAAGCCATATGTCGTCCGTCGGGCGAAAACGTCGGACACCACTCCAAATCCTCCGCGATTTTTTTCGGAATGCCGCCCAGCGGCGACGGAATGCGATACAAAATTCCGTAATTTCGATTAGAGTTTTCCGCCCGCAGATAGAAAATGTATTCGCCGTCGGGCGAAAACGTAAGGCCGTAGTACCGCGCCTCGGAGGGCGGCACGAGTTGCTGTGTGCTGTCGGTGGCAATCTGCCGCAGCCAGACGCTTTCGCGCCCCGCGTCGTTGGTCGTATAAACCACATATTTGCCTTCGGGTGAAATGGCATTGTTGACTATGTTGCCGACGTGCGAGAGACTTTTCACCTCAAAATCTTGAAAAACCGAAACAGACATCGGCGGAGAATTCCCGCCGTTATTTTTGTTTAAATTTATTCGCCAGGCGGTGGCGGCGATGACGCCAACGATAAGCGCTAACGATGTCAGGATCGCCGCTCGTTTGTGCTGTTTGATAATACTGACGAGACTAACGAGAGTTGACTCGGCCTTTGTTGACACACTGAGATAGGTCTCATTTGCCTCCTGAAGGTTCTTCTCTTCCGATTCCTCGATGACGAGATGAACGCCCGATGTTTCTTCAATATAAACCCCAAGGCCGTTTTCGCTGACTTCTTTCTCAAAGATATAACCACGTCTCGGAACCGTCTTGATAATGGTTTGCGACTGATCGCCAAGCGCGCGGCGAATATCCTTGAGGCACTGAACCAGTGAGTCGTCCGTGACGGCCGTTCCGTTCCAGACCGCCTCGATCAGCTCGTCTTTACTGATAAGACGGCCCGGATTTTCGGTTAGATATTTGAGTACGTCGAAGGATTTAGGACGCAGCTTGAGTTCGACGGCTCCGCGAAAGAGCGAACCGCGGGTGAGATCGAGCTGGAACTCGTCAAAACAGTAAATTTCGTGGGTCAGTTTCTGCATTCGGAAACCTCAAACCCCTTGTAAACAGCAAAATCACACGTCTATTTGTTTTGTGTTGCGCAAATAATAACACGCACGTAAAATTTCGTCACTTTTTCCCTGATATTTCCTTTTTCTTTCGTTACTTGGCCGTCCGTCGGGCGATAAGGTGCGAGTTACCGAAAGAGGTCAAACCTCAAACGGAAAAAAACCTCAGGAGAAAAGTTATGAAAATCAAAATTACATTAACAATGCTGTCGGCATTGATCGCTTTGGCGATGATACCGGCCAACGCAAATTCGCAAAACATCAATTTCAGTCCGCCGCAAACTATGGGCGCGACGATTAACTCGGCGAGCATTGAATCGAACGCGGTTATTTCGCCGAACGGTTTGAGTCTTTATTTCACGAGCAATCGAACTCCGGGCGGGCAGGGACGAAACGATATTTGGGTTTCGCAGCGTGCCTCACTCTCATCGCCTTGGGGCGCACCGCAGAACTTGGGCGCGACGGTCAACACCGCCGACATCGAATTAATGGGCAGCCTTTCGCTCGACGGGAAGACGATGTTTTTCCACAGCGACCGCCCGGGCGGTGTCGGACAAAGGGACAATTATATTTCGACGCGAACCGACCCGAACAACGATTTCGGCTGGACTACGCCCGTCAATCTCGGTCCGGTTGTCAATTCGCCTTTGGAAGATTTTGCCGCGTTTTATTTTGAAGACCCGGTAACCGGAAAAGGCTCGATTATTTTCAGCAGCGACCGTGTCGGCACGCCCGGAATTAGTTTTCACTTATATCAAAGTACGCGAAACACCGACGGCACATTTAACGCGCCGACACCTATCCCGGAATTAAATGTCGGAGCCGAACTCAAGGTGGCAATCAGACGCGACGGATTGCAAATGTTCATGATGGCAACGCTTCCTCCGCCGGGAACTTTTGACATCTGGGTTTCAACCCGCGCTTCGACCGTCTCTTCATGGAGTGCGCCGACGCAGGTTCCCGGTATCAATTCGGAAACGGAGGACGGGAGTCCGTCGCTTTCGCCCGACGGTTTGATTCTTTATTTCCATTCAGCCCGCAACGGCGGCTCGGGCGGGCTTGATTTATATTCGGTTACGCTATGCAGTGTTTATACAACCAGACCTTGCGCCAACCGCAGTCCCGCGGCTGACTTTGACGGTGACGGGCGCACCGACATCAGCGTTTTTCGCCCGTCGGACGGAACCTGGTGGGTCATGGAAAGCGGAACCAATACCGTTAGCGCCCGGCAATTCGGCGCAAACGGAGACAAAATTGTTCCCGGCGATTACGACGGCGACGGGCGCATGGATTTTGCAGTGTTCCGGCCCTCCGATCGGAATTGGTACATCCAGCGAAGCTCCGACAATTTGGTCTCGATAACGAATTGGGGCCTGAGTACCGATCGGCCCGTACCCGGCGATTACGATGGCGACGGACGAACCGACATCGCCGTTTATCGTGATGGAACTTGGTATATCCTCCAATCTTCAAATGGAAGTATCCGTTATCAGCAATTTGGTTTGAGCACTGATATTCCGGTGGCAGAATAACCGATGCAGATGTTCCGCCCTCTAGAAGGATTCAAAATGAAAAAACACCGACGAATCGAAATTACAGCTTTCCGCCGCCGGGTAATGATCGTTTCCGGATCTCCCATGTCGGACACCAGTGTAGTTGACGTGCAAGTTAACGATGTGGATTCGCTCGAAACAATTGAAACACGGTCCGCAGAAGGGCAGGAGATCCTGATCGAAGCGATACGGCTTTTGGAGGAAAGGATCGGCAAATCCGCGCGGCAGGCCCATGAACCAACTCAGATCGCCGCCTTCGACAATTACCAATGAGATTTAGGAGGTAGAACTATGTGCACAACGAGAAATCAGATGGCCGGCATATTGCTCGCAGTTATTATGATCTTTGCAGCCAGGGCGATAGCGGTGGAAAACGGCAGGATCGCGTTTACTAGTAACAACACCATTTGGACAATGAACGCGGACGGGAGCGAGAGAAACCAGATAGTCAGCGCAGGCAGTTTTCCCAAATTCTCGCCAAATGGAACGCGGATTGCGTATTACCGTGGCGACGACGTTTGGGTGGTAAACGCCAATGGGGGAAATGAGACTTACGTCGCATACGCGGGACCACTTGCGACGTACCGAATGCGCGGGCTTACGTGGTCGCCGGCCGGAAATAGAATAGCCTTTACATGCGTTTTCGGGATATGTGCAGTAAATGTTGACGGGTCGAATAGGACGACGATCAGTAACGATTCCCGCGATAATGAACCTAGCTGGTCGCCCGACAGTTCCAAGTTTGTTTTCTCCAAGAGGACATTTTCGACCTGTCGCTCCCCTGACAACCATGAGTGTTTTCCGGATATTTATGTGATGAACGCCGACGGCGGAAATCAAGAGCGCCTGGTACTGCACGGAACCTTTTCCTATATTCACAAGGCCGTCTGGTCACCTGACAGCGCGAGTATCGCATTTGGCGAAGCCTTCTTTGATATAGGATATATTCTCAGAATGAAGCCAGATGGAACCGACATAACGTATGTCACCGGTGGCGATGATTTTGACGGAATACCTGCCTACCAGCCGAGTTGGTCTCCCGATGGCATCAAGATCGCGTTTGCTGGCGACGCGCTGCCGGGGGCCACATTTTCTACTGATATTTATGTCGTCAATATTGACGGAACGGGCCTGCAAAGCCTGGGCAGTACACCCGTCGAAGAGCGCTACCCAGATTGGGGGCCCTCGACCTCTGTTTCTGTTAGTGGCCGTGTAACCGGGCCGGATGGCCGAGGATTGGGAAACACAATCGTGTCGATGATTGATTCTCTTGGCCAGCGACGGACTGCGACGACCAGTTCGTTTGGCTATTACACATTCGACAACGTGAGGATCGGAGAAACCTATCTGATCGGCGTCAGCTCACGGCGATACCGTTTTAGTCCCCGTCAGTTGCAGGTCGACGGCAATCTGACAGATATCGATTTTGTTGGGCAGGAATGATCCATGGGAGGCGAAACAAATGAAGAAGAATAGAAAAACTAAGATCGTGGGAATCGTGATTGCGATGTTAGTAATCGGCGGCCTGAGCTTTGGTAGCTCCCCAGTCGCCCCCACTTCACTGCTATACAACAACGGGGATGTCTCAACCGGGAATAGGGCGGAAAGCGGCGAGAGTGTCTGCTGTGGGGTCGCTTTGTGGAGCGAGCTCCAGCACGATACTGGCAATTTGGCTGAGGCAAACTCCCGCAAAGGATTTGATGGAAGAGCAGGGCGATCCCGCCTTGCCGATGATTTCACCGTGCCTTTTGGGCAGATGTGGACATTAGCCAGTCTAGACCTTTTCTTCTTCGACTTTCCCGGGAATGGGCAGATTCCGGTACTGGGTCACACGCTTCAGATCTGGAGCGGCCGCCCCGGCGATCCAGACAGCAGAATCATATTTGGCGATACGACTACGAATCGTTTGGTTGGCTGTGCACGTACCTACACGAGCAGGATCGGCAACACGGTCGTACCGCCTCCGGGAGAGCCGACCGCACAAGGATATTTCGGACCAATATGGAAATGTACCGTCGCTATCGCTCCTGAATTGCTACTTAGTCCCGGGACTTATTGGCTCGATTGGGATACGACACATTTCTTTGACGACTTTGTTTTTGAAAAAGGTCACCCCGCCGTGACCGTACTCGGCAAACGCGGCCTTCCGGACTGGAATGCGAGGCAACTGTATGTTGCGTCAGGCCAATGGACCGACGTAATCGATCCCGGAAATCCATTGACCGGACCCGATGTGCCACAGGATTTTCCATTCAAGATATACGGCACCGAGGTCGCAACGCCCGTCATGATCAGCGGGCGCGTGACCGCTCCCGACGGCCGGGGCCTTGCAAACACTGTTGTCTCAATGACGGACTCGTTTGGCGTCAGACGTACCGCCACAACTAGTTCTTTTGGCTATTACACCTTCGACAATGTCCGCATCGGCGAAACCTATCTGATCGGCGTCAACTCGCGAAGATACCGTTTTAGACCCCGTCAGTTGCAGATCGACGGCAATCTGACAGATATCGATTTTGTTGGTCAGGAATGATCACATTTTCAAACAGGGAGGGAAAAATGCACTCGATATTTAGAACTTCATTGAACACGTTTTTGCTGCGGTCTTATCTTTTAGCCGGACGAATATCGGTCTTGTCGGCCGTTGTCGGCGTTCTGTTCGTTTGCACCGGCTTCGGCTTTCAGCTTCCGGGAAGTCTCGACCCGACGTTTAGCGGCGACGGCAGGGTAACGACGGCAATCGGCAGCAGCAACGATGAGGCCAAAGCCATAGCACTTCAGCCCGACGGAAAGATCGTCGCAGCGGGGATAAGTCAAGGCACAACATCGTCCGAGACGGCGTTGGCCCGCTATAACGCCGATGGTTCGCTCGACACCTCATTCGGCGGTGATGGAAAGGTAACCACGCCCTACGGCACTCACAGCCGCGCCTATGCTATCGCCATCCAGTCCGACGGAAAGATTGTCGCGGCCGGCGACAGCGGCAATCCCGGAGCCGTTTTCCGATACAACGCCGATGGCTCACTCGACATCACTTTTGACAATGATGGAGTCGTGTTGATCGGTTTCGATATTAACAATAGGAACGCCCTGTTTTACGCCGTTGCGATCCAGCCCGATAACAAGATACTGGTTGCAGGTTACTATGAAGGGCCCTTTTTCGCGCCAAACCTCCACACGACCGACTTCGCTTTGGCGAGATTGAATCCTGACGGCTCGCTTGACACATCATTCGGCACGAATGGGAAAGTGCTGACAAATATCGGTGGAGGTGAGGTCGTGAATGCCCTGATCATTCAGCCGGACGGCAAGATCGTCGCAGCCGGATGGACCGAGAGTTTTATTGGTGGCGGTTTTGCGTTGGTTCGATACACGACAAATGGCTCGCTCGATGCGACGTTTGGAAACAACGGAAAAGTAATTACCGGCTTCGGCGGCGAAGATACCTATGGCATAGCAACTTCCGCTGCGCTCCAGCATGACGGCAAGATCGTCGCCGCAGGGGATTACCGACTGAGTGAAACAGAGTGGGGCACCGCAGTAGTCCGTTATAACTCGAACGGCTCGCTCGATAATTCTTTCGACAATGACGGCATAGCTCAAGCACTGTTCTCAACGAGGGCTACCGCATACGGTGTCGCGATCCAATCCAATGGAAGGATCGTCACGGCCTTCGGCAATCCGCAGTCCAACTCCTCAAATGACTTTGAAATGCTCCGGTACAACAGTAACGGTTCGCTTGACGCTTCATTCGGCGTCAATGGCAGGGTGACTACGGATTTCAGGGGCTATGGAGATGTGGCTCAGGCGGTCGCGATTCAGCCGAACGGTCGTATTGTCGTCGCGGGGTTGGCACAAAGTGGCACCAGCCCTTTTGATAACGATTTTGCAGTTGCGCGTTACATCGGCGATGCCGTTGCAACGGCTGCCACCGTCAGCGGCCGCGTAACTAGGCCCGGCGGAAACGGACTGCAAAATGCGACCGTTTTAATAGCCGATTCGCAGGGCATTACGCGAACGGCTACTACCAGCACCTTCGGCTATTACACGTTTGATAATGTCCCTATCGGCCAGAACTATCAAATCGGCGTCAGTTCGCGACGATACCGTTTTATTCCCCGTCAGTTGCAGATCAACGGCAATCTGACAGATATAGATTTTGTGGGTCAGGAGTAAAACACGTAGTGATCTGATGACGCTACATCTGTCCAAGGTTACAACGGAAATCAACATAGTAAGATCAAGACGAAGCGGGCCCCGGCCCGCTTATTTGTTGGGCAAAGACACGTGGCTGTGTTATTCTGATAGATTGGCGTTCAAATGAGTAGGCATATCGTAGAAAGCTATAAAAAGAAACTCGCCGCTGAGGACGGTTATATCGTCGCGCGTGGCGGCGGGCTTCGGATCGCTTTGTGTTATCCGAATACACATAGCATCGGTATGGCAAATCTGGGTTTGCACACGATGTACGAGTTGTTTAACTCGATCCCCGATGTCGTCTGCGAACGCGTATTCCTGCCCGACCCCGACGAACTAAAGGAATACGAACGTACGAACACTCCGCTGCTTTCGCTCGAAACTCAGAGCCGCGTAAAGGATTTTGACATCGTCGCGTTCTCGATCTCGTTCGAGACAGACTATCTAAATATGGCCCGGATGCTGCAGCTCTCCGGCATTCCGGTCTGGTCCGAGAAACGTACGCATTTTGATCCGCTCGTCATCATGGGCGGAGCCGCGTCGTTCTTAAATCCCGAGCCGATCGCCGATTTCACGGATGTGATCGCCGTTGGCGAAGGCGAAGTTCTTGCATTCCAACTCATCGATGCCGTTCTGGAAAACGAAGGAAAGGACGAGATATTGCTCGCTCTCGCCAAGATCGGCCGCGGCTTCTACGTGCCTTCACTATATGACGTGATCTACAACGATGACGGCACGGTTTTTGATTATTTGCCAAAGCAGATCGGCGTGCCGAAACGCGTCGGCCGTGCTGTGGCATCGGTAAATCCGAAAGAAGGTACGCTCCGCCGGGCAATGAAACGGGGCGAGACTGAACTTGCCGAGTTCTTGCTCAATCAAGATACCTTCTGCCCTTCGACGGCGATCTGGTCGCCTGGAGCGGAGATGGGCGACCGGCTTCTGGTCGAGATCTCGCGTGGATGTTCTCAGGGCTGCCGCTTTTGCTGGGCCGGTTATAATTACTATCCGCCTCGCGTCGTGCCTGCCAAAGACATTCTCGCAAAGGCCGCCGAATGGCGTGGCCGCACAAACAAGATCGGCCTTGTCTCGACCGCCGTGTGCGATCATCCGGAAATATCTACAATTCTCAGAGAGTTGCGTGCGATGGATTATCGCATTTCGGTCTCGTCTCTCAGGCTCGATCAGATATCGGATGAATTGCTCGACGCCCTCGTAGAATCTCGTGACCAACAGATCGCTGTCGCACCGGAAACAGGTTCTGATCGCCTTCGCCGCGTGATCAACAAAAATCTGACCAATGACGAGATCGTCGATATCTGCGGTGCCGTTTTTGACCGCGGAATGCTCACCATCAAGCTCTACATGATGGTCGGTCTGCCGACCGAGACGCAGGAAGATCTCGATGAGATGTTTGTGCTGGTCGAACGGATTAAGAACCGAATGCTCGAAGCCGGGAAAAAGATCGGTCGTGCGGGCAAGATCATTCCTTCGCTCAATGGCTTTGTTCCAAAACCGAATACGCCACTCCAATGGGACGCGATTCTCGATGAGAGAGAGCTAAAGAAACGTATCAAATACGTCAGCAGAGGCCTCTCAAAGATCCCGAATGTCGAAGTTCGATTCATGTCTTCGCGAATCGCCCACGAGCAAGCTCTTTTCTCATCCGGCGATCGTACGGTCGCCGCTGCGATAGACGCTGCTGCACGAAATGGCGGTGATCTCGACCGTGCGATGCGAGACACGGGCATCGATCCGTTATTCCACACCTCGCGTGACCGTTCTTACGACGAATTTCTCCCGTGGTCGATCGTCGACTCAGGACTTTCATTTGCTTTCTTAAAGGAAGAACATGAAAAGGCCCGAGAGTCGCTCTCGAGCCTTCCCTGTCCTGCTGTCGAAAAATGTACTACCTGCGGTGTCTGTCCGAGCACGTGGCTCGCCGATGCTCCCGAAGGCCTGATCCAGATCCAGCCGCTCAAGATCCGCGATATGCTTGCAGCTGCGGTCTAAGGTTTCTTAGCCGTCTGGTCGATCTTCGGCGCTTGTTCGAGCAAGAATCCCGCCGGCGTCGCCGTGTGGTCGAAATGATATTTGTAGGTGTAAATGCCAAACGGCAAGATATTTACCGTTTTGTCATAGACAACACGAGCGGTCAGCGACGTCCCCTTTTGCTTCACGTCAATAAACACATCCGTTGGGAGATCATTCCTTAGTGCCGATTGCTCGATCCTTGTTTTGACATTGTCGGTCGGGCTCATTTTGCCGGGCAATGCAAGACCTTGCAGCACAGCCGTCGACATATCCGATTTAACGCTTTCTGCTGAATATGCGACAGGAATGTAGTTGACAGCGGCGTGGGCTACCAGGCCGATGACCACAAGACAGGCAACTAATTTTGCACTGGCGCTGCCGCGTTCGCTCGTCCGATCTTGTCTGTAAATCTTCATTTCTTGACCTCCGAAAGGCAGTTCAAGGCACGTAATTTACGCACCTGACCATTTCTGCAAGAAGTTCTTGAGGACTGTGTACGCGGCTTTCTGCGGGATGTCTTGCTGGCTGACTATCACCGGGCGACCGATGCCTTTTAGGAGCACCATCTGGAGCGAGCCCGATACGTTTTTCTTGTCAAACCTGAATGCCTCAATGACCTCTGTCGTGTCGATGTTATCCAGCGCCGGCAGTGTACCGACGCGGTGCATAACACCGTATAACAAGTTTACAACCTTTCCGTCACAGAGTGCAAGACTTTTCGAAAGCTCGGCGGCAAAGAGAATTCCGTACCCAACGGCCTCGCCGTGCTTGAAATAGCGGTAGTTCGTCACCTTTTCGAGAGCGTGGGCTAGCGTGTGGCCAAAATTGAGTATCTTGCGCGACCTCGCATCGGTTCTCTCAGCCGACTCAAACTCATCACCAGCCACGATCTTCGCTTTGAATTCGACGTTGGAAGCTATCAAATTTGTAATTTCAGATCTGAAATTGCGGTTTCCGAGGTGCGTTGAGAGTTCGTGAATGGGGTATTTTGATAGCAGTTCGTCGATACGTTTCAGAAGCGGCTTCCCTGCGATCGCACCGTGCTTGATCATTTCGCAAAACCCAGCTGTGATCTCACGCGTCGGCAACGTCGCGAGTGTCGCAACATCTATCAAAACCCCGCTCGGCTGATAAAACGCACCGATCAGATTCTTGCCGAAAGCGGAATTAACGCCTGTCTTGCCGCCGACCGATGAATCGATCATCGCAAGCAACGTCGTCGGTATCTGCAAAAACGCAACGCCGCGAAGAAACATTGCAGCCGCAAATCCAGCCAGATCACCAACAACACCTCCGCCAAGAGCGACGACAGCGTCAGTCCGTGTAAGGCCTACTTCTGAGAACGCTTTTAGTGCTGATTCAGCGGTACGCAGGCTCTTGTTCACCTCGCCGTCTTTCATCAAAAAGGTCGTGACCGTAAATCCCGCCTGTCGCAATGACGACTCGCATTGCTGACCATAAAGTTTGAAAACAGTTGGATTAGAGACGATAATGATTTTTCCACTACCCTTTTTGAGCGAATTCTGCGCCCACGTCCCGGCAGTGGCAAGCGTGCCGCTACCGACCGAGATACGGTAGCTCGCTGCGGGGCGATTGATCTTGATCTTTACGATTTTGCTCACTTGTTTACCTAAGCGCGGTGGCGACTACGACGGCGAGACGGTTGGCCTGTTGCTCGATCTCAGCCTGATCTTTGCCCTCGATCATTACGCGTGCGAGATTTTCCGTCCCCGAGTATCGCAGCAGCAAACGGCCCTCACCGTGCAGCTCTTTTTCGATTTCGGCCGAGGCGGCGGCGATCTCGGGAACGCTTTCGAAGGGTCGCTTTTCGCCTACTTTCACATTCACGAGCACCTGCGGAAACCTTGCAAACCCGTCGGTAGCCCGCGACAAAGTCACGCCTTTTTCCGCGATCGCACGCAGCACCAAAAGAGCCGTCATCATGCCGTCGCCGACGAGGCTGATCTCTGGAAAAATAATGTGTCCCGACTGTTCGCCGCCGATCTCGGAGCCGGTTTCGATGAGCTTTTCCAGGACGTATTTGTCGCCAACATTGGCTCGTAAAAGATCGATGCCTTTAGATTTAAGGGAGATCTCAAGGCCGATGTTGCTCATTACGGTCGCGACAACTGTAGAGTTCGCGAGTTTGCCGTGGCCCTTCAAATAATCGGCCATTATCCACAACGTCGCGTCGCCATCGACGACCGAGCCGCGCTCATCGACAAACAAAGCACGGTCCGCATCACCGTCAAATGCCACGCCTAGATCGGCACCTTTCGCAACGACTTTTGCCTGTAAATGTTCGAGATGCAGCGAGCCGCAATTCTCATTAATATTTCGACCGTCCGGCTGGTCGTGAATGGCAATGACTTCGGCCCCGATGCTCGAAAAGAGCTCGGGAGCGAGCCGCGACGAAGCTCCATTCGCACAATCAAGCACGATTCGCTTCCCCGCCGCCGAAAATCCGTCGATCTTTTCTCGCAGGTGCTCAAGATATTGAGCACCAAATTCCAATGACCGGGCATCATGCAGATCCGCACCGCTCGCCGCCTCGCCTCCTGCATAGATCTCAGCCTCGATTAGACGCTCGGTCGCCTCGGACATCTTCTTGCCGGTCGGGGAAAATATCTTTATCCCGTTGTCCTGAAATGGGTTATGCGAAGCGCTGATGACGATCCCGGCGTCAAAATCGAACGCATTTGTTATGTACGCAACGCCAGGAGTTGTAATAACACCTGCCGATTCGCAGATAGCTCCGTTCGACGTCGCACCGGCATGAAAAGCGGCCTCGATCGACGCTCCGGATTCGCGAGTGTCCCTTCCTGAGAGAAAACGCGGCACGCGGCCCAGCCTTTCGGTGAGCAGCCGCGCCAAGGACGCTCCGATGGTCGAAACCGTCTTGTCGTCAAGCGGAAACTCGCCCGCAAGACCACGAATACCGTCCGTTCCAAAGAGTTGCTTCATAGATAAGCCTTTGCAAAAAGTTAGTTATACCTTATGGCTCAAGAGGTTACAAACGAATCTCCTCCATTGTTCCTTCTTGAGCCATAAGCATTCATTGTACATACAATAAATTTTTCGAAAACTCTTGACAACTACCCCCTGTTTGAGCGAATCTTATACCACTGACCGACCGGTCGCCCCGAAGTCGAGTATTTCCAACAGCTTTCCTCGCGAAACCCCTATGAGAATCAGCCTATCGATCGCTCTAGTCGTCACCGCAACCGCCTTTTCAGCTATCGCACAGACGCAGCAACCGACACCGCCGCAAACGCGCATTGTCGTCACCAGCACACTGCCGTCGCCCAACCAGGTCAGGTCAACGCCGCTGCCGACTCCTGTGCCATCGCAGAAATTGCCTGTGACTTCACCGCAGATCGCGCAGCCGTCGCAGGCGAGCAATCTGAACTACAAAGGAATGAGCTTTTCACAGCTGAAGCAGAAAATCGCCGAGGCAAAACGCATACTCGCATCGAGGCCACTAACGATCGCCTCGGTTGAGCCGGTGCTGTTTACTACCCTGATCCGCGTCGCGTATTACGACTCGAACACAAAGCAGATCGACCATTATGTCATCACAAAGGATCAATTCCTGATGCCAGGCGTCGGAACGCTGGCACTGTCGGCAAGCGGTAGGCAAGTAATCTCGCTTACGATCCGCGGCAACGGCGTCAACACGCCGGTCGTCGTCACCGACGTTAACGGCAATGCGCACACGCCCTTGATGGTTCAGTATCCGCGTGAAAACAAAGGCGTGCTACAGGAAATGGCCTATTACGTCTCGACGCATCCGGGCATCGTGACGCCCGAGGTCGTCGGTGCGGGACGAATGTACGTTCGCAACACGATCGATATCGCGCGTGAACAGCTAAGACAGAAGGGCTACCCGATCCAGCCGAAGGTCGCCGACTTCGCCGAGCGTCTGGCGACCGTAGAGCACGTCGATCACCTCAGGTTTCGCACGGAGTTTCACCCGAATATCTTTAACGATATTTTCACGCTGTATGCCCTGAATGAGGGCCAGACATATCGCTATAGCGTCAGCTCGGCCGGAGCCGGCGGCATGGTCCAGATGATACCGTCAACCTATAGAATGATCCGTTCGCTATATCCGAACGCCGCTCTGCACCCCGACTTTGTCGAGGGTATGCGCAACCACGTCAACGCCTCACAGGCGATGCTGCTCTACATGCAGATGACCTGGAACGACCTCGTTGCCAGTCCGACCGTCTCAAACGCACTGGCAACCGGCATGGCCACGCCCGAGCAACTAATGGCCGCCGGCTACAACTCAAACCCCGCCAAGCTTCCCGGCTACATCAACCGCGGCGGAGCGAACTGGACGACGCTTATTCCACGCGAGACAAAAATCTACTTGCAGATATGGGATTCCTTGGAAAGAGCGGTGCAGCAACCGGCGAGAAGGCAATAGGCTTAG
The DNA here is from genome assembly GCA_031431415.1 of Acidobacteriota bacterium. GTDB lineage: Bacteria > Acidobacteriota > Blastocatellia > Pyrinomonadales > Pyrinomonadaceae > OLB17. Next base: position 36,117 of record JANPDK010000026.1, read on the forward strand.
ATACCGAGACTCGCTACTTCCGTCTGCACATCCGCAAAGAGTTTTTCGACGAGATTTACTCCCGCAAAAAATTCATTATTTGTCACCTCAAACGCCGCGAATGGTGGCGGGATGAACTCCGTCATTTGGTCGCGGTTCTCGAAATCAACACGAGCCGTGTTGAGTCCCCAAAGGCGGCCTAGATAGACGTCGAAGGTAAAGATCGCGCGGTCGAATTCGTGAAAGTACCGATTTTTCCTGATCTCGCGGCCTTCAAATCTTTCAAAAACCGCATATTCCGCGTCGTTCAGGTATATCTCGGCAAGCTTGGTCTCGGCTCCGTCACCCTCGTGCGCCGGGAAACGCTGTTGGAGAATTCGCGTCCACGCTTTTGAGTACGGATCACGGACTTGGCGCAGGCGAATGCGGGTATTCTCGATATAGTTATCAAAAAGCTGCAGATGGCTGCTCGCCGGTGTGAGCGGCTCGGGCAGACGTTCGATGAGGAAAAGGCGATGAAACTCGCTTTGGGCCGTTTTGTTCATTTCGAAGATTTTATTATACTCTGGAATTTATTTTGAGGAGAAAATCACAGATGAGTTCACGATCAATAGCACTAATTACAGCTCTCTCAGCACTTTTATCGGCCTGCGGGGGCGGCGCACCGGCTCCGAATACGGCTGCAAACACGCCAAATTCGAACAATCCGCTCGAAACCGTAAAGAAAACGCCCGAGCCTACCACAAACAACGCCCCAACGCTCACACCTGTTTTCAAAGCGTATTGTAACGCCTGGCTGAAGAACGACGAGGCCGCGCTTCGCAAGGTTTATTCGGCGGACACGATCAAGCAGTTTGAGGAAGAGATGAAAGAAGAAAAGGCGAAAAGCCTGATCAAATATCTCGAGTCGACCGACAAGGTTTCCGGCGAGCCGTGCGAGGTGACCAACGAAACCATCACGGGCGACAAAGCCGTCGGCCGCATCAAATCGAACCGCTATCCAAACGGCATCCCGGTCGAATTTGTCAAAGAAGGCGGCGAATGGAAGCTAACCAACCGCTCACCCGAGGTCGCCCCGGCAAGCAAGCCAGCTGCTCCGGCAAACGCCGCTAAGTAAATTACAAAGGCCCGGTTCAAAACCGGGCCTTTTGCTGTTTAAATAGTACACGCTAAGCAGCCGCTCCGGCAGCTTTATAAGGTGGCAGTACGACGCGGGCGGCTTTTTCTTTTTTTAGTCCGAGAGCCCAATCGGCTTGCATCAGCGTGTGGATGTCACGGGTTCCCTCGTAAATGACAGCGGCCTTGCAATTGCGTAGGTAACGCTCGACGGGATGGTCGTTGGTGTAGCCATTTGCACCATGGATCTCGATCGCCATCGAAGCGGCGGTCTCGCTGCGAACCGTCGACTGCCATTTGGCAAGGCTCGCGGCCTTCGCCGATGGCAGGCCTTCGTTCTTGAGCCAGCCGCATTTTAGCCAGAGCAAGTGCGCCATCTGGTAATCGGCTTCCATGTTGGCGATCTTTTGCTTGACAAGCTGGAAATTACCGATCTTCTGGCCCTGAACTTCACGCGTGTTTGCGTAGGCAACCGAAGCGTCGCGGCTCGCACGGATGACGCCTGTCGCACCGCTCGCGACCGTGTAGCGTCCATTCTCAAGCGAGAACATCGCGATCTTAAATCCTTCGCCTTCCTTACCAAGCATGGTTTCAGCAGGAACACGAACGTCTTGCAGTGAGAAATAACCGGTGTTGCCAGCCTTAATGCCAAGTTTACCGTGCAGCGTACCGCTCGAAAATCCAGCCATCGTCCGCTCGACAATAAAACAGCTCATTCCGCTGTGATCACGTGCCTTTTGCTTTTCCTGATCGGTCCAGCAAAAGAAAAGAAAATGATCGGCAACGTCGCCAAGCGAGATCCACATCTTTTCGCCATTGAGGATCCAATCGTCACCATCGCGACGAGCCCAGGACTTCATTCCGATGACGTCGCTACCGGCGTTGGGCTCGGTCAGGCCAAAGGTGGCGAGCTTTTCGCCCTTTGCCTGCGGCACGAGATATTTTTGCTTCTGCTCTTCCGTGCCCCATGAGTAAACGCTGAGGCTGTTGAGGCCGACGTGGACGCTCATCGCAACCCGCAGGAACGTATCGCAAGCTTCCAATTCCTCGCACACCAGCCCGAGCGAAATATAATCAAAACCCGCCCCGCCATACTGCTCCGGAATGCAGACGCCCATTAGCCCAAGGTCGGCCATTTTCTCAAAAATGCTGCGTTCGAAATGCGACTTTTCGTCCCATTCCTTGATATACGGAGCAACCTCGCCCGCACAGAACTCGCGAACGGTATTCTGCAAGGCCTTGTGTTCTTCGGTCAATTCTAATTCGATCACGTTGTGTAATTTCCCTCTCTAAAAAATCAGTTATGATAGTAACGGTCGCTAAAGCAAAGCAAAAGTCTATCACTTGAAACGGTGATTTGTCAGTTGCAAGTCAGACAATGATCTCAATTCGTACAGCAATAAAACTGATCGATCTCGAATGTCGCGAACTCAGTTCGATGACCGTCATGCTCACCGACACCGTCGACCGCATTCTGCGTCAAGATATCGTTGCCGACACCGACTTGCCTCCATTCGACCGTTCGCAGATGGATGGATATGCGGTTGTTGCAGCGGACACGGTCAATACTCCCGTTTCGCTCAAGATCGTCGGCGAATCAGCCGCCGGACGCGGTTGGCGTGGCGAATTGAAACGCGGCGAGGCCGTACGCATTATGACCGGAGCACCTGTTCCTGCCGGGGCCGACGCCGTTCAGCGGGTCGAATTAACGCGTGATGTTCCTGTTCCAGGGTGGAACGCTGGAACGCATGGAACAGGTGGAACACACATCGAAATAGTCGAACCGGTCAAGAAAGGAACCGCCATAGTCCGCCGAGGGGCCGAGATCAAAAAGGGCGAAACGATATTCAAGTCTGGCCAGGTCATAACCGAAAACATGATCGCCTCCCTCGCCGCTTTTGGTTATGCAAAAGTAAAGGTAGGCAAACGTCCGCGTATCGCCATTCTCGGCACCGGCAGCGAGATCGTTGAGATCAACAAGAAACCGGGCCGCGATCAGATACGGAATTCGAATTCGGT
>JANPDK010000027.1:0-3829 GCA_031431415.1 Acidobacteriota bacterium
GCGATGCGTTCCGATAAGCACATCAACCTCACCTTTTCCCGCAGATTCCGCGACCGCTTTTTGTTCCTTTGTGCTGCGAAACCGCGAGAGCAGATCGACCTTGACAGGAAACGCCGCAAAGCGTTTCTTAAATGTTTCGTAATGCTGATACGCGAGCACAGTCGTCGGCGTCAGGATCGCAGCCTGTTTGCCGTCCATCACAGCTTTGAACGCCGCACGCATAGCGACCTCCGTCTTGCCGTAGCCGACGTCGCCGATTATCAGCCTGTCCATCGGCGTCGGCGTTTCCATGTCGGACTTCACGTCCTCGATCGCTGCCGCTTGATCGACGGTCAGATCGTACGGAAAAGCGTCCTCGAATTCGTGCTGCCACGGCGCGTCGGGCTGGAAAGCATGGCCGCGAACGAGCTTTCGTTCCGCGTAAAGTTTCAAAAGCTCATCGGCCATATCGCGCATCGCGCGTTTTGCCTTGGCCTTTGTTTTTTGCCATCCGATACCGCCAAGACGGTCAAGCGTCGGTGCTGTCGCCTCGCCCGACGAGTACCGCGAGACGAGATCCATTCGCTCGACGGGCACGAACAATTTCGCATTATCCGTGTAAATGAGCAGCATGAACTCGCGTTCCGAGCCCTGCGAAGAGATCGTCTGCAGCCCGTCAAAACGCCCGATACCGTGATCGATGTGGACGACGAAGTCGCCGGATTTGAGATCGCGGAAATCCGAGATGAAGGCACCGAGTTTGGATTTTGATCTCGGTTTTTGGCCTTTGGTTTTTGGTTTTTGATCGCCGGAGGTAGTTTCTTCGCCAAAAATGTCACCTTCTGTGAAGATTCGGAGATTTTCAGACGTCAATTCAAATCCCGACGACAAACCTCCGACGCGGATCGTGTCCTGCGGGATGTATTTGTCGTATTCGCGAAGGATCTCAGCCAAACGCTCGGCCATGCCCGAGGTCTGCACGACGATCTGATCGTCCTTTTCAAATTCAGCGACAAAGGCAGGAATGTCGCCGTGAAATTTGCGGGTCGAACGCGACTGGATCTCGAGTTCGAGTGACTTTTCGGCGGTTGGGAATAGGAAGAGCGGGGCGGATGAGGCAGAAACACGACCTGTAGGGAGTGTGTTCTTATCGCCATCGGCACCTTCAGAGCGACCGCGTTGAACACCCTCCCTACCGGTCGGGTTTCCGCCTTCAAGCCCGACGCTAAATTCCTCATCGGTTGCGGCGGAAGTTCGGCCCAACGATCTCGTTTCGATTCTTGAGACGCCTTCGAGTTTTGTCCGCAGAGTCTCGGGTTCGAGGAACAATTCCTCGATGTCGAGGCCAACGTCGCCGGCGTCGGTGATCGCTGCGTGAGTGGTGACGAGGCGTTCGTAGAGATTGGTCAGCGAGTGCTCAATGGTCGCGGGTTCGTCGATGACGAAAACGTAATCGGTCAGATGATCGAAGATGCTCGCGGTAAGCGGTTTGACCATCGGCATCAGGAATTCCCAGCCGGAAAATGTCTCGCCCTCTTTGGCGAAATCGGTGCGGTCACGCAAAGTGCGGGCGAATTTTGGCTGGTCAAACCTTTCGTTCGCAAAGAATGCCCAGTCTTTTAGGTCTTGCGGTGTCGTAGCGAATTCACGCATCGGGGCGATCGCGACTGATTTTAGCTGTTCGACAGAAAGCTGTGTGTCGGCGTCAAACGAACGGATCGAATCAACCGTGTCGCCAAAAAACTCAACTCGCACCGGCGTTTCCGCATCAGGCGACCAGATGTCGATGATGCCTCCGCGGATGGAGAATTGGCCCGGGCCAAAGATCGGGTCTTCGCGAACGTAACCGCCCGCGATGAGCCGCGAGACAACATCCTCAGGCGGCGAATCTGCGTCGCGAACAAGCTCACAACCTAAGGATGCGATCTCGTCAACCGAAGCCGTACGCTGTATCAGCGAACGCCCGGACATCACGACGATGTCGCTCTCACCTTTCGCGATCTGCCAGAGCGCCAAGGCGCGTCGTTCCTGAGTTTCAGCATGTGGCGAGACGCCGGAGTATGGATCGGTGTCGAAAGACGGAAGAGTCACAAGTGCGGAGTGCGGAGCGCGGGGTGCGGAGTTGTCAGAACCGGAAGCGGTAGCGACTGGGTCACTTTCCCAAAACTCAAGGTCATCCGCCCAGAGATCGATATCGTAATTTGTATCGGCGACGACGGCAAAGCGTTTGCCGGTCTCCGCTCGCAGACGCATCAAAACCTGCGCCTTGGACGCGATCGACGTCAGGCCGCTCAGGCTGATCAAACGCGTGCCCTTGTTGACCGCACCAATTAACTCATCGAACTCATTCGCCATAAACGCACCTATCCGCAGAAAACGCGTGGGCGGGGGCGCTCACGCATTTACCTGCGGTGGTTCTATTGTGCCATATCGGAGAGTTGTTTGCCGCCGTGAGGGCAGTTAACTATAATCAGAGGTTCATTATGAGCATTCCTTCATTCGAAGACATCATCACTCCAAACGACCAGACCGAGGCGAGAAAGGCGTCGCTTGAGGCGATCGCGGCGTTGGTCGGCAACGTTTATCCGAATAAATTCGTGCGCAGCTCGGTGAGCGGCGGCGAAGACACGATCACGGCTCTTAAACATTTTGAAAAGGTCGCCGGCATAGAGGCACGAATGGCCGAGATCAAGGCTGGTCTCGGCGAAGGCGAGCGTCCGCCTGCGGAGAAGAAAGATGCTCTAAATGAGGAACTAAAAGCACTCGGAACAGTTCGCATCGCTGGCCGCCTCACGACGCCGACGCGCGGTAATTTTGTCCATCTGACCGACGGAATGTCGAAGCTGCAGGTGTATTGCAACAAGAAAGGCCCGCTCGCACTGATCAAGAACGATGGCGAAGACACTCTCGACGCGGAATCTGGCTGGGCGCTCTGGCAATTGCTCGATCACGGCGATCTGATCGGTGTCGAAGGCTATCTGTTTGTGACCAATACCGGTGAGGTTTCGGTACACGTCCAAAAACTACAGTTCCTCGCCAAAGCGATGCTGCCGATGCCTGACAAAATGCACGGCATTGCCGATCCGGAATTGCAGCGGCGGTTTCGGTACGCGGACCTGATCGCGTCCACGCTGCAGGTCGAACACGAAGGCCTGACGACCCGCGAGGTTTTTGAGCGGCGTGCGAAACTCATTTCCGGACTTCGCCGTTTTCTCGACGACGCCGGATTTATCGAAGTTGAAACGCCGATGCTCACGCCAAAGGCGACCGGTGCGGCGGCGAAGCCTTTCGAGACGCATCACAACGCGCTCGACATTCCGCTTTACGCACGCGTCGCTCCGGAGCTTTATTTAAAGCGTCTGGTCGTCGGCGGGTTCGAAAAGGTCTACGAACTAAACCGTAACTTCCGTAACGAAGGCCTTTCGCAGCGTCATAACCCGGAATTCACCATGCTCGAATTCTACGTTGCCTACATGGACGTCAACGGAATGATGGATCTCGCCGAAACCATGATAAAAGACGCCGTCGCGAAAGCAAACAACGGCAGTTTGGTCGTGAAATATGGTGAGAACGAGATAGATTTTGCTAACTTTAAGCGAATATCGATGGTTGAAAATCATTGATGATCAACAGTTGTGGAGTGCAGTCAACCTGTATGATTCTGACCCAATAAATAATTCACCCATTGGTAGCTGGAGCGACTGGGGACGAGGCCCAACAAAGGTTGATCCAGTGGAGGATAACTGTCCGCCCAACTTAATTGTGATAAGGTGTCAAGGAAAAACAGTATTTTATAATAAGTATGGTCTAGTCAAATGGATACAGACATGTATTGAGAGTGGCGTCGCTG
>JANPDK010000028.1:0-36992 GCA_031431415.1 Acidobacteriota bacterium
GTGGCCTCCTGTTGCAGAAGCCCGCACGGAGTAAGGGCATCTGCTGGCGCCAGGTATGCCCTTACACCGTGGGGGCTTCTGGAACGCCGGCATCTGCGACCGACCAAAATATCCTACAATCTTGTAGGAACGTGCGAGCAGGTAATTTCACATCAATATCGCAAGCCGCTTCGACGCTTGCCGACACGGAAGGACTGCGTGCGGGCTGTTCGGCGATCATCGGGATCGTCGCGAATAATATCTCATCGCGAATCGCGTTTGTCGCTCTTGGACGCGGGGATAGTTCCGTGGCTGATATTGTCGCGGCTGACGGGCTCGGTGCGGCCGATTTTCGGCGTTTGGAAGCACGAATCACCAAAAGCACGGTCTGGCAGATCTTTCGCCTCGGCAAACCCGTCGCCATCGACGACGTGTCGAAAGACACCGCTCTTGAACATCTCGCGTTCAGCTGCGGAACACGCTTCCTAGTCGCTGTCCCAATCGTCTTGAAAGGCACGACCGTTGGTCTGATCGCAGCCGGATTCCCTTCCGCAGCTCGCACTGACGAGAATGCCGTGATCAGATTTCTTCGGGTCATCGCCGCTCTGATCGCGCAGGCGATGCGTACCGAACAGGTCATCGCCGACGAAAGCCGCAAGCTCGCCGAGGAGAATATTCACCTCAAACAAGAGCTAAAATCTAAGTACGATTTCGGACAGATCATCGGCAATTCAAGCCAGATGCGGCAGGTTTACGATCAGGTGACCCAGGTCGCGCGTTCCAATGCAACTGTTCTGCTTCGCGGTGAAAGCGGCACCGGCAAAGAGCTGATCGCAAACGCGATCCACTACAACAGCCTTCGCTCAAAGCGCCCACTTGCCAAAATAAACTGCTCTTCCATGCCGCCCGCGATGCTCGAAGCTGAACTTTTCGGTTATGAAAAAGGGGCGATCGACGGTGCTATGCAGCGAAAAAAGGGCCTGGTGGAAACGGCTGACGGCGGCACGCTGTTCATCGACGAGATCGGCGACCTGACTATTGACGCCGAGCGAAAGCTCGTCACAATTCTTGAAAACCAAACATTTGAACGGCTCGGCGGCGGCGAAACGCTAAGGGCAAACATTCGACTGATCGCCGCAACGGCCAAAGACCTCAAGGAGGCAGACACCGCATTTGATGCCGATCTGCTTGCGGCGATGACATCGTTCACGATATTTCTGCCGCCGCTTCGCGAACGAAAATCCGATATTTTGCTGCTTGCCGATCACTTTCTTGAAAAATACTCGAGTGAACACGATAAGGCGATCCTTCGCATCTCGACACCGGCGATCGATATGCTGACGGCGTACCATTTTCCTGGCAATGTTCGCGAACTCGAAAATGTCATCGAACGTGCCGTCATCGCCTGCGACGCAAATGTCATCCACGGCCACCATCTGCCGCCGACCCTGCAAACAGCCGAGGTCAGCGACACGGTGACGCAGTTGACGCTCGCATCGGCGGTCGAGGCGTTCGAAAGCGACCTCATCCAGGATGCCCTAAAATCAAGCCGCGGCAACGTCGCCCGCGCCGCAAAAATGCTCGATTCGACCGAACGAATTCTTGGCTATAAGATAAAGAAGTACGATATCGACCCGAACAGATTTAAGAACAAATATGGCCACAGATCACACGGATAGACGCAGAAAAATAGATAGTTCCTATCGTTTCTTTATCTGTGAAATCGGTGGCCAATGATTATGGACAAGATTGAGCTTTTGATCAACGGACTGCCCGCCCCTAACGCTGCAAGGCGTTTTCTCGACCAGTTGGTTGAAAAGCACGCTGCGCAGTCGGCCAAGCTGCATAAGAAAGAAGCTTTGCTGTCCGATGCGGTCACGTTGGCGTCGTTTAGTCCACTGCTTGCGACGACGATGCTTCAACATCCGGATTACCTATGGTGGCTTGAGCGAAAACGCCGCGATTCGGGCGTGCGCTCGGTCGAGGAGCTCGTCGAATCGCTGGCCCAGTTTAACCTGACAAATTCCACGCTCGAACCGCAGGTCCAATACGCACGTTTCCGCCGCCGTGAGCTTTTACGCATCTATCTACGTGACATTCGCCGCCTTGCGACAATCGCGGAGATCACCGAAGAGATCTCCAACCTCGCCGACGCCATACTCGAATCTGCCCTCAAACAAGCCCAACACGAGATGGACAAACGTTACGGCCAGCCGCAGCAAACAGACGAAAAAGGCCGTGCGACGACCGCACGTTTTTGCATCGGGGCTCTCGGCAAGCTCGGCTCGCGAGAGCTGAATTATTCATCCGACATTGATCTGCTCTTTCTGTACTCGGCCGAAGGATCGACCTCCGGAACCGGTAGCCGCGGCGAGGTGACGAACCGCGAATACTTCGTCAAGCTCTCTGAATACATCGTCAAACTCGTCAGCCATCAATCCGGCGAAGGGGCCGCCTACCGCGTCGATCTTCGTCTGCGGCCGCACGGCTCGCTCGGTGCGATCGCGCTGTCAGTGACCGATACCGCCAAATACTGTAAGGCTGAGGCGAGAGCCTGGGAACGACAGGTTCTGATACGCTCGCGCGGTTGTGCGGGCGATATTGAGCTTTTCAAAGAGTTCTTTACTGCCGTCGAGAATCTTATTTTCGCAAAGGGCGAGACGGTCGAGTCGGCCCTCGCAAACGTTCGCCGCTCAAAGGAACGCATTGATCAGGAGCAGATAAATCGCCGCGGTTACAATGTAAAACTCGGTCGCGGCGGTATTCGTGAGATCGAGTTTATCGCTCAGGCCTTGCAGCTCGCATTTGGCGGACACGACGAATGGCTGCGTGCCCCGCACACGCTGATCAGCCTTTCGCGGCTTGCAGACCGGAAACATCTGGCGGAATCGGAGCTCACCGAAATGGCCGCCGCCTACGTATTCTTACGCCGCACCGAGCATGTCCTGCAAATGGAAAACGGCCTGCAAACCCACACCGTTCCTGAAGATGTGGACAAGCTCGCTCTCTTGGCGCGTCGAATGGATTTTGCGGGCGGCGGCGATTTCGAACGCGATCTCGACGCTCACACAGCCAACGTCAGCCACACATTCGCCCGCGTCTTTGGCGAATTTGCCGTCGCCGAACCCGCCGACATCGAGATCACCGAGGTCCCGAATGCAGTTGACCGCACGCGTTCCTATGTCCTCGCCTCGATCGAGAAAAGCGAAGTCGATTTCGCACCGACCGACAGAGAGACAACTGTTTTCGAGCGCCTGACCGAGGTTTCGCCGCATTTTGCGACAATGCTTGCGGCAAATCCGCAACTTGCGACAGAGTTGCCCGATCCGGACAAAGAGTTTGTCGAGCCGAATTACGCCGCTGGAATGATCGACGCGATCGAATCGGAACGCGATTTCGGAGCGCGACTCTCGGCGATGCGGCGTGCTTGGCATCGGTATCTGCTGAACATCGTCGTCCGCGACATCTACGGAAAGATCTCGATCCGCGACGCCAAACGCCTACAGACATTGCTCGCTGAGGCAAGCATCGCGGCCGCTCTGAGGGCAGTTCGCGACGAACTCGCCAATCGATATCAGGATCAAACCTTGCAGCTCGACCTCGCCATAATGGCTCTCGGCAAACTCGGCGGGCGTGGCGTCGATTACGACAGCGATCTCGATCTGATCGTTGTGTATTTCGACCCGAAACACGTGATCGCTGGTGTCACAGCAGCAGAATTTTACAGCCGCGTAGTCGAGCTTTTTACGACCGCTCTCTCGTCGATGACACGCGACGGCAGTCTCTATCGCGTAGATCTACGTTTGCGGCCATTTGGTTCAAAAGGCATGAGCGCGATCTCGATCGACGCGTTTTTGACCTATATAGCAGAGACGGCAGCAGTGTGGGAAATGCTCGCATTCGTCAAACTCCGCTTCGCCGCCGGCGACCCGAGCATCGGCCGCAATGTCGAGACCGAGACACGCCGTCTCATCCACACACGGGCCGCCGCCATCGACGGCGCGATACTGGCCGAAGAAACCCGCCGCGTCCGCCTCGCCCTCGAACAGCAACGGGCCCGCACCCGTCGCGGCTCGGACATCGACATCAAATACGGCTCCGGCGGAATGCTCGACGTATATTTCGCGATGCGGTATGTGCAACTTCGACACAACGTCCCTGATGGAACATTGCCAGGCTCCCCTCCTTACGAAGGAGGGGCGGCAGCCGCTGCTTTTCAAGCGGCTGACGGGGTGGTTTTCTCCAACGATGACCGCTCAACCCCGACGATGCTCGACCAACTCGCCGCGCATCCATCTCTCATATCTCACCTGTCATCTCTCACTTCGCTCCGCGACGGTTACACCTTCCTCGCCGAGCTCGACCACAATCTCCGCCTCACTGTCGGCCGCACAACGCGAGTCCCACTCGCCAACCAACACGCTCTCTCCACTATCGCCTCACGAATGCGTCTCGATTCGCCCTCAGAACTGCTCGAAAGTTTAACCGCACACCGTCTCGCCATCCGTGATGCATTCGAACGAATAACAGGTGAATAGCTCGTATCGGAGCGATCAGAATTATTTAACGGCGATAACGGCGGTTGGTTACATTAGCGGCGGACTGTGACGTTTTCGGCATTATGGTACGTTATCGGCATTAGCGGCGGACAGTTATATACGCGTGCGGGTTTTGGTGTTAAGTTGGGGCTTGTATGGAGAAGCCCTACATTTGTCCTCACACCGGACGCCCTGTCACACCACTCAACATTCGCATGCCCGGGATGCCTTTCAACGAAAAGCTAGCATTCGTCGAAAACGTCCTGGACATTCTGATCGAGAGCCGTTTCGGGCCGAGTCGGGTGTCGCAGCTAGTGGTCAATCTGAGTGACAAACCGGAACTCGAGCCGGTCGTCTTTTACGATCTGACCGACGAAGGCCTAACTCCGTGCTATGCCCTGTCACCCGTTGGACGCAACGGCTATCAGGTCGTCGAGGCACAGTTCCGAAAAGAGGTGAGGAGTGGAGCTGTCAGTCCGCCGCCGTATCTGCAGCACGAATCTCCATACCGCCCCCGAGGCTCGCCCGACGATCTTGGGACGTCCCGGTCACAACCACCTGCGGTAGCGGGTGGTTAAGCATAGATCGATATTACCGTTCGAATCTAAAACCGATCGCTCTTTGAAAACTCAAGATCCTGGGACGTGAAACTAGGAAACGTTGGATGAACGGTGCAACGTGCGGCTTTGTTGCAGAAGCCCGCACGAAGTAAGGGCATCCTGCGGGCCGAGACGACACTCGGACGAAACCACACCAGCGGTTTCTAACGCAAGTCTGGGACGTGGCTCGCCGAGAATTTCTCGAACTTGCTTATTTGCGTCTTCTTTGCGTCCTTTGCGATCTTTGCGTGAAATGCTCTTTCTCACGCAAAGCTCGCTAAGTTCGCCAAGAGGACGCAAAGAAGATTCCTGGGACGTGTTTTCTCCTTTGTGGTCTTTATGTCTTCAACTTCGTGTACTTTGTGATAAAAATTCCTAGGTGGCCACGAACATCATTTGCTGGTTTACAAAAGCTTTTATCACAAAGCCCTCGAAGGAAAGACACGAAGAACACAGAGATCTTCGGACACTTTTCGTTTCCCCGGATACGGCGACGTGTTCAATTTCTCTGGGACGTGCAATTCTTGGGACGCAAAAATTCCTGGGACGTGTTTCGACGCCTACCGCGATGTACCAAGGTGGTTCTGACGACCGTTCCGTGTTATAACATCCGGTATGTTCAGCAAGATATATCTCGCTCTGCTCGGTGTTTCGATCACGGTAATGGCTTTTTTTACCTACTATTCTTGGAGTTGGCTCCAGAGCATCGGCCAGCCGGCCGCTGCGGAGGCTGGCTTCGAATATCATTCTAGCCTTGGGTTAGGAGCCTTATGGTTGTTAACCACTGTTTTGGCAGTGGCAGGCACAGGTTTGCTCTGGGTCAATCGTAGTGCCTGGGCAATCTGGGCCACCTTTCTCTATTTTACGACCTTCGTTGTAATTAGATACATCTGGATCGATCGGATTTTTTTGAATTTTGTTCAGAGCAACACGGGAATCGATACAAGTGTGTCAGCCCAGCCGTTTGTTGCGGTGATTTTGATCATCCTAGCCGCGATAATCGCCTTTTTTGTACAGTTCATTGTGATAAAATTGGCGGTAAAAACTGACATTAGACGCGAAGAACCGGTCGTCGAACCAGTCGAAAAACCAGCCGATTAGTCAGTGTCAAACAAAAAACTCCCGGCTCGAGGCGAACCGGGAGCTTCATTTTGGTCGGGACGGCGAGATTTGAACTCACGACCTCTCGCACCCCAAGCGAACGCGCTACCAGACTGCGCTACGTCCCGAAAAGTGAATTTTAGAGTAATTTTACCGCCGTGAATTGTCAACACGACGTTCCAGACTGCCCGGCTAGTTTACCGTTGAGGATTTGAGCATCTCACGAAGCTCGAGAAGATGCCCGGCGAGGACTCTTATTGCGTCTTGCTGGTCCGTGCCAAGGCTTGTCTGAGCAGATTTTGAGGTCGCGGACGTGGATCCACTGGCTAAGGGCTCGACACCGACATCGAAAAGCATCGGAGCATGATCCGAGGATCTCGATGTTGAAGCGGCAGTAGTGTTAGCTTTCGCTCTCGAACCATCGCGGCTCTCTGACTGGAGCTTTTTCCGTGCACCGGCGATAGTAAACATCTCGGCGTATAGCAATTGCTTGATCCGCACGGCGATCTCGACGTCGCGGCGACGGTAGCTTCGCTGGCCGGATTTGTTCTTTTGCGGTGAGAGCATGGGAAACTCTGTCTCCCAATACCTCAGCACATGCGCTTGTACGCCGACGAGCTCGCAGACCTCGCCGATCTTAAAGTAAATCTTCTCAGGAATTACTATAGGTTCATGTGCCATCTTAGGTTCTGGTGTGTTAAAGTCTCGTGTAAAACTTTAGCGGTTATTCTATGCATTTAATGCACTTGTGTCAATAGCGATGAAGGACGAATTTGATTTTATCCACAGCCTCAAGTCTAAATATTCGCTGAAGCGTATCGGGGACGACTGTGCCGTTCTACCAAAAGATGACAGGACAGATCTCGTAATAACCGCTGATATGCTGGTCGAGGACATTGATTTTCGCCTCGATTGGACTACTCCTGAGTTCCTCGGCCACAAATCGCTCGCAGTTTCCCTCTCCGACATAGCCGCCATGGGAGCCACGCCAAAATGGGCAATGCTTTCCATCGGAATTCCTGAAAGCCTGTGGAACACTGGCTTTCTCGATAGATTCTACGCTGGATTCCATGCTCTAGCCGAACAACACGGCGTCGAGATCATAGGCGGAGATATTTCCCGCGTTCCGGACAAATTGGTCATAGATTCAACCGTCTTAGGAGAAATACCAAAGGGCAAAGCGATACTTAGGTCTGGCGCCATGGCCGGAAATGCGATATTCGTAACTGGCTTTCTTGGCGGGGCCGCCGCAGGACTAAAACTTCTCGAAAAAGGCCATCGATTTGAAGGTGAAACGGATACAGCAACCCGTCATTTGTTGTTTAGACAGCTTCAACCACTATCGCAGACTAGTACTGGTAAACTATTGCAGGAATACGCCTTACCAAACGCAATGCTCGACATTAGCGACGGCCTCTCGTCCGATCTGCAACATTTGATAGCGGCCAGCAATATCGGAGCCCGCATAGATCAAGATCGCCTACCAGTCGACCCCGCGATCAACGCGATCTTCGGAACTTCCGGTGAATCTCTCGATCTCGCCCTTAACGGCGGAGAGGATTTTGAGCTGTTGTTTACCGTCGATCACGAAAAAATTCCGATCGCGCTCGACCTCGGTTTTCACCACATCGGCGAGATCACTGCAAATATTGGTATTATTGAGCTTATCCACGACAGCGAAACCACCATTTTGGAGCCTAAAGGTTATCAACATTTTTAGCAAAATTGCCGCTCCTTTTACTTTTGATTTTTGACAACTGAATAGCGGAAAAAAAAGTCAGTGGACGGTGAAAACAAGGTTCACCGTCCACTGACCAATTACATTGCTAAAGAGACCGGGCGTCTATTTAACCGTAGCCTTTTTCCTCGTAATTACAACGACCTCGGCTCCACCAACGAAAGTTTTGCCGACAGTAACGCCGACAAACGAATAACCGGCATCACCGGCCTCGTTCAATTCCTTTTCCATTGTCGAGGTTTTTTTGGTGGCATAAAGCTTGTACTCGTATTTGGTCATATCAGTTCGCGACGGGTCTTTTTCCAGGATCGTTACGACTTCATCGCCGCCAATAAATGTCTCAAACACGACCTGGCCGCGATATTCATAGCCGTTGTCACCGGCTTCCTGCAGCTCTTTCTGCATCGTGGAAGTTTTGCTGGTGGCGAGCAAAATATATTTATAAGTTCCCTTTTGATCCGGAGCTCTCGACATAATGGCGAGAACCTCGCTTCCACCAAAAGATGTAGAACCACCCGAGACACCTTCGAATCGATAACCCTCATCTGCAAGTTGATTTAACTCTTTTTGCATCGTCGAGGTTTTTTTGGTTGCCAGCAATTTATACTTGATCTGCGCAACCGCAGTAATTTGGATTGCACATATAAAGCCTATGCAGAAACACAACGTAACTATTTTTTTCATTTGATCGCTCCTAAATAATAAGACTATTTTTTTGAAAGTAATTTGATCCTTGTCCGTATTGATTCGGGGATATGCCAAAGTGTCAGGAGAGTCGGTCTGGTTGTCGGCCTATAAATTTCAAATTTCCGGTAAGCGTTAACATATATCACAAATCTGCAGGGTTGTGAATCAAGATCTCGATGCGGGCTACGAAACTGATGCCCTTATTGATATAGGTAACCTGGGAAGAAGCCCGATATGTAGGCTTACAAAATTCGTCCTCAAGTACATATCGTGCTTGCGTTTGTTGTTTTTTGATATTAAATTATTCGGTAGAGCTGTACAGGTGCGCCTCGCGACATAAACAGACAATTTACCGCCGCTCGCTCGCCGTTGTTGCCGAAAACTATAGGAGGAGAGAATTTTGCTTACAGGAAGAGTATTGCTTTTAAACTTTTCGTACGAGCCGCTCGGCACCGTGGGTGTTGCTCGTGCTGTATGTCTGTGGTTTCGCGGCGCGATCTTTGTCGAAGAAAACGACGGCAACAATGTTCTACGTTCTCCTTCGACCACCTTTCCGGTGCCCTCCGTAGTGCGTCTGCGTCACTACGTTCACGTTCGCCGCAACAACCGCGAGACCACGATGAAACGGGCACGGATCTACATTCGCGACCGTTATCGATGCCAATATTGCGGTGAGCACAAACACGCCAAAGAGCTGACGCTCGATCACATATTCCCGCGTGCCCAGGGTGGCGAGAGCACTCCGCACAATCTGGTGTCTGCCTGCGTAAAATGTAACCAACGCAAAGGCAACCGTACGCCCGAGCAAGCGAGAATGCCGCTGCTCACCTCGCAGAAACTCTTGCGCCTCGGCCTCGATCACGTGCTGCTCTGCCACTACGCAGAGAATCGTCGGGAGTGGAGAAAGTACCTCTTCATGGACGATATCGTGGACGAACCGGTCGCCATCGCGGCATAACCTGCCGGACCGCACGCTGCCAGCCTGCGTGTATTTTTCAAAGTTAATTCTATTACCTTTATGTGTTAGAACACGCAGGCTAGCAGCCTGCGTTCCGACGTTGCTCAATGAAACTGATAATAATCCACGGCCCGCCTGCTGCGGGAAAGTTGACAGTCGCGACCGAATTGGCCGTCCGGACAGGCTTTCGGCTGTTTCATAATCACGTAAGTATCGATTGTGTAAAACCAGTATTTGAGTTCGGCTCGCCGCCATTCAATCGGATGATCGAGCTGATACGCTTTGGCACCATCGCCGAGGCTGCTCGTGAGAATGTCGATCTGATCCACACGTTCGTCTATGCAATTGGCGAGGACGACGAGCATTTTGCAAAGCTCATCGCCGCGGCCGAGGACAACGGCGGCGAGGTCCACAATGTTCTCTTGATCTGTGATGACGAAGTGCGAAGGCAGCGGATCAGCAACGAATCCCGGGTTCAGATCGGCAAGTTGACCGACCCCGAGTCGATCGAAGCGTCAAACGAACCCTACGACTTGTTTTCGCCGCTTCCGGGCCGCGAGACACTGATCATAGACACGACCCAGATCGAGCCCGCCGAGGCCGCTGGTCGAATTATCAAACGCTTTGGATTGATAACCGCGTAATTATTGGTGACTGAGATGAGATACAAAACCGGATCGGAGATCATGGAAATCGTGCGAAGATTCGAAGACGGCACGATCAGTCGTGACGCGTGGAAACACGCCGAGCACCTGACCGTTGCCCTGCACTACCTCAGTCTTTGTAACTTTGACGAAGCAACCGAGAAGATGCGTTCGGGCATATTCAATCTGCTCAAGGCTTTTGGGGTCGATCTCGCCAAGGAAATGCCGTATCACGAAACGATGACAGTCTTTTGGATGCGTACCGTAGCCGATTTTAATACGTCAAAGAACGGTGCGACGATACTCGAAAAAGCCAACGAGGTGGTCGAGCGATATGACAAAGAATATCCGCTTCGATTCTACAGCCGCGAGCTTTTGTTTTCTGACAAAGCTCGAGCGGAATTCGTCGAAGCGGATAAAAAGTCGTGAGCGCTTGTGGCCTTTTCGATTTTGCTCACCGCGGCGTTTCGGTATATATTTGGCGAAACAAACATCTAGGACTTCTAACAATTATGTCTGGATCTGACAAGCAGGGCTTATTCGGGCGTCGCGCGTATTTTGCGGCGTGTGTGTTTGCGGCCGTATTGCTTTTCGCAGCCGATGGTACTGCGCAGACTGCTCTCAAGGCTGATCAGGAACTCTGCAGCTTGACCACTGCAGCCCTAGCTGAAAATCCCCCGGTACGGCCCGTTACGCCAAAACCGAGTATGTTTGAGTCGAGCGAAAAAACCGCAAGACGTAGTTGCACGCTGGATTTCATAGATAACGAATACGGATATAGAAACGCGCACGCTACAATCGTCGAGTATATCAACCGTGATTTCTGGCTGCCGGGAAAGAACGGGTACATTGAACGAAAGCTCAAAGGTTATCCCAAAGTAGAGGGAATTGGTGACATTGCCGTAGCCGAACTCACCCACAGCAATAAGAACTGGATCATCTACGTTGCGCGCGGCTGTTATCAAATAAGCGTAATAGCCCAATTCAGTAACCTTGTACCTGCGTCTACGGCTGCCGACATCGAGCGAGCACGAGCCCTCGCCGTTGCGATAGATCAACGGCTGAGATCTTTTCCCCAATGCCCAGGACAACAAGAGGAAGCTTCCGAACGCCTGCCCGTCATCTTTCTGCCCGGTGTCGCCGGAACTATTCTGACAAACAGCGTCGGGCACGAGCTTTGGCCGCTGGCTCCGGTCTCGCACCGTGCAAATCTTGCATTTGAGGCGGACGGTGTGACCTCGGCGACCGGCGAGCAGATCAAGGTCGGAGATATGTTGCGGCGTCCGGGAATGAACTTCTATGGCGGCTTTATGGAAATGCTCGAAAACAACGAGTACAAAGAAGGCACTGACCTTTTTGCCTTTCCATACGACTGGCGTCTCGACAACGCATCGCATTTCGCCCGTCTCGACCAGTTGATCGACCTCGCATTGAAAAAGTCGAACAAGAAAAAAGTTATTCTCACTGCACACAGCATGGGCGGAGTCATTGCACGCGGCTATATTTACTCTTCGCCACAGCGTGCCGAGAAGGTTTCGACGCTCATCACAATGGGCACGCCGTATTGGGGAGCGCCAAAGGTCTATTACGGCATTTCTAGCGGTTATCAGTTCGGCAATCCGACCGTGAGGCAGGAATTGATGAAGGTCTTGCTACAAAATATGGCGGCCGCTTATCAATTGCTTCCGCAGATACCTTTCATCACGGATAAGAAAACCGGGCAGCTGATCAGCCTAGATCAAGCGAACACTATTAAATACAAATGGTTCACCAAGAACACGCTCGATCTTCTTAGAGACTCGTACGACGAGACGAAGGACAACGAGGTGGGGTTCAGTAAAAGCATGCTGGAAAAGGCGAAAGCCTTTTACACGCGTGTCGGAACAAGAGACCAGCCGCGGTCGCTTCCCGCCGGCGTCAAACAGTACGCAATTATTGGAACCGGCGTCGCAACGGTGAATGGCTTTGAAATGGAAGACTGGTCGCCAAGCTTTCTTGCCTCGGTCATGGGCTGGAAAACCTACGTCGAACTCGGTGACGGCCGCAAAGTGGTCATGCATCCGATCACGGGTGATGGCGACGGCACAGTACCGCTCTGGAGTCTTGAGACCGCGGCTTCGACCGCCAATTATTATGTTTCGCACGACAGTTCTAATTCAGCTGCTCACGGTGATCTCCCTGCGAATCCGAAGGTACAGGCGATCGCGTTGAGCATAATCCAGAACAAGCCGCCAAATGCTCAGGATCATCCCCGACCACAGCAATATTTTGACAAGCCGATCAAGCCCGGCGCCGAGGTTGAGGACAATACTCAGTTCGAACTCCATTCCGACGCCCATTTGCGGATAACCAACGGGTCGGGCAAGGCCCTCGGGTTCAACGCAAATGGCGGGATCGACGAGAGTTTGCCGGGAACTTTCCTTTCGTACGAGGGTGTCGAATACGCGTCCGTTTCCGATCTGAATAATCCGTTGTCGATATCGGTCGACGGTATTCGTACCGGTAAATTTACGCTGAACATCAAGACACGAAAAGGCGGCAAGCGAGTGAGCGAATTTCAATTTGAAGAAGTTCCGGTCGTCAAAGGAACAAAGACAAATTTCGCCTTTACTCCGGCGACTACGACAGCACCGCCAAAGCTGTCGGTGACAAATGGAGCGACGAAGACAAGCGTCGCAGCGAAGGTCATCCTGTCGACCCCAACAGCGGCCGCAGGCCCACTACCCGACGCGATCTCGCCGAATATTCCATCCATCGGCGGCTATGTGACTTCCCTTAGGTTCTTCGAATCAGACGGCGACCTGCCGCCGCCGCTCGCTCTTCGTCAATATACGACGCAATTCTCAGGTGCTACTCTCCGCGTCGTGTACTTCGAGCTGTCGATAAGGTTTGAGAATTCGACGAATGAAAAGACATTCATCATTACTTCGACCTGGCGAAAAGATCAGGCAAATGCGCCATTCGCCCGTCAGAACCTGCCATTCACCAAACCCGCTGATTTCAACATCGCCACCCGCGCCTATGGCCACGGCAATCGAGATCCCGGCCTATGGGAACCAGGCACCTACATTGTGGATATCATCGTCAACAACGCAAAAATTGCAACTGGTACGTTTTTGGTTAACTGACGCGGTCGGAGCCCGACGGCAAGTTACTTTACCGCGCAGCGCAAACAACGAATCTGACATCTGGATGCTTGGCCTGACCGACAAACCTTAGACCAAATGGATAATGGAAAATGGATAGTGGATAATGTGGTAAGGGTAATGATCCACTATCAATTTTCCATTCATTTCTATGCTTAGATTTTTTAACACGCTCTCGCGTCAGGTCGAGGAATTCCAGCCTCTGGAAGAAGGCAAAGTGCGGATGTACATCTGCGGCCCGACGGTCTGGAATTTTGCCCATATCGGCAATTTTAGGACATTTGTCTTTGGAGACGTGCTGCGACGGTATTTGAAATTCAAGGGTTACGCGGTCACGCATGTTTTTAATCTAACGGACATCGATGACCGGATCATTAATGAAGCGGCGGCGAGGAATATCTCGATCGACGAATTTACCGCTCCTTATATTCAATACTTCTGGGAAGATTTCGACGCTCTAGGCAACGAACGCCCGGAGGTGACGCCGCGTGCAACGCATCACATCGCCGAGATGATCGATATCATTTCGAAGCTTCTCGAAAACGGCCACGCATACGAATCGGACGGCTCGATCTACTACCGCATTACCGCGTTCCCCGAATACGGCAAGCTGTCGAAGATCAATTTCTCCGGCAATCGTGACGGCGGCAGCGAACGCATCGATACCGACAAATACGATAAGGAAGACGCCCGCGACTTCGCTCTATGGAAGCTCGTCGGGCCCGAAGACGAGCCGGGCTGGGATGCACCGTTCGGCCGAGGCCGTCCGGGCTGGCACATCGAGTGTTCGGCAATGGCGATGAAATACCTCGGCGAAACCTTCGATCTGCACGCCGGCGGAATGGACTTGCAATTCCCTCATCACGAAAACGAGATCGCCCAGAGCGAAGGTGCGACGGGCAAGCAGTTCGCGAAATATTGGCTGCACAGCGAGTTCCTCAAGATCGACGACGTTACAATGTCCAAATCGAAGGGCAATTTCTTCACGTTTCGCGATCTGCGGGATCAGGGCTATTCAGCACTCGCGATCAGGTATCTGCTTTTGAGTGTGCCGACACGGAAGCAGCTAAATTTCACGTTCGAGGGGCTACAAGGTGCGGAATCGACGGTCGAGCGACTGAGAAATTTCCGCTCGCTTGTCACCGACGCTCGTGTTTCCGATGGTTCCAGTGACGGCGTCGCGGGCGTCGTGGCAAAGGCTCTCGCCGATTTCCAAGCGTCGATGGATGACGATTTCAACACCGCCGCCGCCCTCGCAGCGATCCACGATATGGTCCGCGAGATCCACACCGTCATTGCTACCGACGGCCTCAAAGCCGAAGATCAGACCGCTGTGCTCGACGCCATCGCAAAGTTCGATTCCGTCCTCGGCATCTTCGGCACTACGGATGAAACGTCGCTCGACGCCGAGATCAAGGCTCTTGTCGAAGAACGTCAGGAGGCTCGCCGCAATCGTGATTTTGCCCACTCGGACGAGATCAGAGATCTGCTTGCGGAGAAAGGGATTATTTTGGAGGACACCAAGGACGGAGTTCGTTGGAAACGTCGTTGACAAATCAGTCAATAGAACGACAAGTACCTGGATTCTTCGTCATCTCAACGCGTACTATCGTTGAGACGCCGTATGTAAGACTGGACGGCAGACACGCCGTATAGCCTTTCTCCTCGATCCGCAGCCTTAACCAATCCGTCAGGTTCGGCTGCTCGATCCGGTAGAGCAGGACGATATGCTCGTCCGTGATCTCGTCGATCTTTGCCCAATTCACGCCATCAAAACCGCGCGGCGGGAAATATTCGCGATCGATGAACTCGCCCTCGGGAGCTTTTACCGTGAAGATGCGGAACCTCTGTGATTCTCGACGTGTCGTAAACCACGCGTGATACGCAGCCAGATTTTCGGAGGTGTAAACTTTTACAGGCGGAAATGTTTGATCTCCGGCCAACGGCGCTTCTGTAATTAGATTCGCCCAGCCACACCAGACGTATTGTGGCGACTCGCGAGCCACCATGGAATAACCTGAGTATCCGCATAGCAATAATACGAAAGTCAGTACAGCGGTTCTTAGATTCCTGGTGGAAAATCTTGTCAACGCATTAGCCATAAGCAGCAGCATCGGGGCAACGATGATGATCAAATGCCGCGTGCCCCAGACCGAATACGGCAGCAGCCAGCTCGCTGCGAAAACCGCGGTAAGCGTTGCCGCCGAGAAAACAAGCAGGAATCCAACGAATGGCACCTCGCCCTGCTCATTTCGCCGATTTGCAGCAAACACGCCGACACTCGTCAAAATGATCAAAAGCAGGGGTATCGTGATAATGTAAATGGACGCCGGTTCGGCACTGCTTACCTGAAAGTAAAACGGCTCGATCAGATCGAAGCAATAATCGAAAAGAACACGAACGCCCGGTCGCCTGATCCATTCGATGTTTTCGCCGAGATGTCCTTCCTTCGCCGTTTGCACCACGATATAAGCCCACGGAAGGAAAGCTGCTAAGACTATCCCCGCCATTAATGCGATCGGCCGCCATTTGACCCGCTGAAAAATCAGAATCGCAAACACCTCGCAGCCGATCACCGCCCATCCAAAGTAATGCAAATATACGGTAATGAGATTTACAAGCAGCAATGCAACGAAGCTCTTGCCACGATAGAAATACCTTGCAAACAACCACATCGAGCACAGCGACAGAAACATCAGCATCGTGTACATCCTGACTTCCTGTGCGTATTTGATCAGCGAACCGTTGCAGGCGATGAGAAAAAGCGAGAGAGCGGTGGCAGCCAAAGTTTGTTTCAGCTCCCGGCATAGCAGCAGGAACGGCACGACCGAAAGACAAGCAAAAATCACAGGGAGTGAGCGCACCCAAACCACACCGTCGCCGCCGATGCTGATCCAAACCTTTAGTAAAATATAGAAAAGCGGCGGATGTACCAGATCGAGAGCGACAAACCTAAACATGTCGGCCCAAGGTTGCTCCGAAGCCTGAACGCTGAACATCTCGTCGAACCAGAGGCATGAGTCGCCCAGTCGCCAGAACCGAACCGCGACGAAGATGGTCAGAATTACGAAATAAAGTGCGAGGTATGTATACGGAATCCTTCGCATTTACAAAGCAGTGCCGTAACAGAGTTTGCCACCGATGCTCGTATAACAGAGTTCGACTTCCTTGAAGGTATCCGTGTCGCGGCAATATGAGAGACAGGTCGCGTAAGGTTTTGAATAAATGTGCAGGCTGACGGCCCGCTCATCGTATTCGGGCAGATTTAATATCTGGTGAACCGGTTCTTCAAGCTCGACCTTGGCGGCCAGACAATCAGACAATTCGAAAGAATCCGTCTCGACCAATTTGCAGAAACCGCGAGATTCATCGATCTCTGCGACGGCAAAATTCTGCCCGCGAAGCCGCCCAACCGGCACCGTCATCCAGCATTTTTGATCCGAGTGATTGTGGACACGCGAGACCTGACCCTTGTCCCAACAGATCGCCATCATCTCAAATCGGTCGTCTTTGTAGATCAGATTGCGGGTATAAAAATTCCGGCTCCAGTGAAAATATCTGATGATCGAATCAACCTCGACCGGCGTATCGGCGAGAAATTGGTAAACGTTGTCGCAGGTAAATTCGTCGTCCGAGATCGACTTGAGACCGGCAATGATATGTTCTACGTGAGGCATATGTGAAACGGAATTGTAGCAGATTTTGGGGCAACTAAAGCAAGCCGCGATGATGACGATTTCGGCGTTCGAGAACATCGCATTTACCATCGACAAGCGGATCGCCTGTTTCGCGGCAGCACGGATTCACACGCGAACACGTCAGGCCCGTCTTCGCCAGTCGCCCGAGAGTATCCTGGCCGATTGCCGACGGATGAAAACAATCGCAGCAGGAAAGCTGATCGCTGTTAAATTTGTACATCCAGGCTGCGTCAGAATAGCCAACTGTCGTCCCCGCAGCCTTCGTCGCTCCTCCGACCGTTTGGCCGCCGATCATCAAGACACGCGATGTACCGCCGATCGGAATGGCTTCATATTCGGCCGTGACTGCCGCAAGCGTGTCACGAAAACCCTTCATCGTCGTGTACGTGTCAATGATGCGGTCGCTCGTGCAATTGCGCGTCAAGGACTGGCAAATGCTTACGGCTCCCCATAGAAATTGACATGTGCCGCCAACCTGACAATTGGATTTGCTGCTGAAATTGCAAAGCTGCGAGACGCGAACAGGTGCTGAGACGCCGACCCGCGTGCTACCGATCGTGATCAAAATATCGAGACCTTTTCGCAGCTCGCGTTCAAACGCGGCGGGCGTTGTCTTGCAGTAGTTAGCCGGGTCGAGGTCGGAACTCGAACAAGTCGTATTTACTTTAGTCTGTGTGCCCGAACAATTATCATTATGGCCCAGAAAAATAACCGCCAGCCGTTGGCCGTTCTGCGTCGAGAGGTAGGTTTTGACATTGTTAGCCTGATTGACCAGATCGCGGACCAGCGTTGCTCCCGATGCAGCGTGATTAGCTGGCGGTGCAAAGATATTCGCACCCGCGTCGCACTCCAGGCGTTCGAGAAAGCTCAGTACACCTTCACTGCCGGCGGCGCAGAGAGATGTGCCGTGCGTGTCGCTGGTGAGCCAGTTGTAGTTCTCCTGATCGCCGTTGGAACACGGGAAGGCACTTCCCGCATTGAATCCCTTGCTGATGCTGTCGCCCGCCACGTCGATAGCTTGGACGCTGAGTTGGGCGAACGTCGGCATTACGGCGGAAAGAGCGAATATGGTCGAGAATACGACTTTTAAAAATATGTTGGAGTTCAACGATACCCTCGCAGCAAATATTTTCGGACAGAATTATTGACGACGCTATAATACACCAGTTACTTGATTTTTGACGACGTGAGGTCATTTCTTTGCAGATTCAAATCCAGTAACTTATAATACTGAGTTCGTTTAGTTCGCTTTACCTTACGGAGGATTTGATTTTGCCTAAAGCAGCAACTCGCCAAAAGGCGGTGGCCAAGACGGCCAAAACTTCGACGAATGGGTCCGGCAAGACCGAGGGATTTACCGATTTTGTCGAAGTCGAACAGGCCAAGGCTGAATATATGGCTCGTCGAGCGTCTCAGCTCCTCGCTATCAAGAAGACCGATAAGAAACTTCTGCGTGAAATGCTCTATCAGATGGTGCTCGGACGGCGTTTTGAAGAAAAGTGCGCCGAAGTTTACCGGATGGGCAAGATCGGCGGTTTTTGTCATTTATATATTGGGCAGGAGGCGATCGGAGTTGGCTCGATGATGGCGTTGAAACCAACCGACATGGTGATAACGGCGTATCGAGACCACGTTCAGGCGATGATCAAGGGCATGACACCCGAGAGCGTGATGGCCGAGCTTTACGGTAAAGAAGGTGGCTGCGTCGGCGGTAAAGGCGGCTCGATGCATATGTTCTCAAAGGAACTCGAATTCTACGGTGGCCACGGCATAGTCGGCGGCCAGATCGGCGTCGGCACGGGCATGGCATACGCCGCGAAATATAAAGGAACGGGTCAAGTCGCTCTCTGCTTCTTTGGCGAAGCAGCCGTAAATCAAGGCATGTTTCACGAGTCGCTAAACATGGCCCAGCTATGGAAGCTTCCCTGCATATTCATCTGCGAGAACAATCAGTACGGCATGGGAACCTCGCAAAAGCGAGCGATGTCGTCACGAAGCATCGCGAAGAAGGCGGAGGCCTTTGAAATGGCAAACGAATTCGTTGATGGAATGGACGTAATGGCTGTACGCGACGCAACCCAGCGTGCCATCGAACGTGCCCGCAAGGACGGCTCGCCCACGTTGCTCGAGATCCGTGCATACAGATACATGGGCCACTCGATGTCCGATCCGGGAAACTATCGAACCCGTGACGAGATCAAGAAATATCAGGAACGCGACCCGATCGTACTATTTAAGGACAGCTTGAAAGAAGCGAAAGTGTTTGGCGATAAAGATTTTGACAAGATCGAGGAAGAGGCGATGGTTGCTGTAGCAGCAGCGGTGAAGTTTGCTGAGGAAAGCCCGTTTCCGGCGGAGAGTGAGTTGTTTACGGATGTACTTGCGTAGATTAGAAGCTGATGCAATATAGATTGCGTTTTGAAAAGCGATCTCTAAAAGATCTTAAGAAGATGGAGACATCGGATCGGCAGCGAATTATTGCTTGTGTTGAAAAGATGACATCTGACCTTTTCGGGGACGTTAAGAGACTGGCGGCGTACGATCCAAAATATCGGCTTAGGTGCGGAAATTTTAGAGTTTTGTTCAATATCGAACGGGATGAGATCGTAGTCCACAGAATAAAAGATCGGCGAGAGGCATATTAAACAATGACAACTGTTGATTTACATCCAAGCTTTCTTCCAACAACTGGCAAACGTCAGTATGCGTTGTTGCCTTATGAGGAATTTGTAGCTTTGAAGGAGTGGCTCGAAGATATGGAAGACCTTCACGACCTTGAGCTTGCGATAAAAGAAAATGAAGGGCAGCCATCATATACTTTAGAAGAAGTAAAACTCGAACTAGGACTCAATTGAACCATGGCTGTACTTACGATCCGCGATGCATTGAATCAAGCTCTTCGCGAAGAAATTCTTAGAGACGAAAACGTCTTCGTCATGGGCGAAGAGGTTGCCGAGTACGACGGCGCTTATAAGGTTACGCGCGGGCTTTGGAAAGAGTTTGGTGACAAACGCGTCGTTGACACACCTATCACGGAGCTTGGCTTTGCGGCGGTTGGTGTCGGTGCGGCGATGGCGGGTTTGCGGCCGGTGATCGAGTTCATGACGTGGAATTTTTCGATCCTCGCGTCCGATCAGATCATCAATCACGCCGCAAAGATGCTGTATATGTCGGGCGGCCAATTCAAGGTTCCGATCGTCTTTCGGGGGCCAAACGGCTCGGCTTATCAGGTTTCGTCCCAGCATTCTCAGGCATTTGAGGCGTTTTATGCGAATTTTCCGGGCCTGAAAGTTGTAATGCCCTCGACCGCGGCCGATGCAAAAGGCCTGCTCAAATCGGCGATTCGCGACGACAATCCGATCATTTTTCTCGAACAGGAACGAATGTACGGCCTCAAAGGCGAAGTCCCCGAAGACGATGACTTCACAATTCCGCTCGGCGTCGCCGATGTAAAGCGTGAAGGCAAAGACTGTACGATAGTCGCCCGTTCGATGACCGTTCCGCTCGCTTTGCAGGCAGCCGAGAAGATCCAGACAGAGTTTGACGTCTCGGTCGAGGTCATCGACCCCCGAACGATCAAGCCGCTCGACATCGATACGATCGTAAATTCAGTGAAAAAGACAAACAGGCTTGTCATCGCAGAAGAGTCGCACGCATTTGCATCAGTTGGCGCCGAGATATCGCATCAGATGATGGAGCACGCGTTCGACTATCTCGACGCACCCGTCAAACGAATCTCATGTGCCGAGGCCCCGATGCCGTATGCTAAGAATCTTGAGGCGTTAGCCTTACCGGATGTTGATAAGATCGTGGCTGCTGTGAAAAAAGTTTGTTATTTGTAAATGGATTATATTTGGGATCCGGCGAAGAGAACAAAAGTCGCCCACGATCATAAAATCAACTTCGAAAAGGTCTATGACATCTTTAGGGACCCGCATGCAATCGAATTCATCGATGAGGAACATTCGGATGAAAATGAAACTCGGTATGGGATAATAGGTTTGACGGCTGAGTACGGCCTGCTTTACTTAGTATTTGTCGAAGTCGATCATAAGACAACCCGGTTTGTTACCGCTCGAAGAGCCGAACGGTGGATGGTGAAAGATTATGAAAAAGAAACACGCCGAATCTGAGATTGAATTTCTAGAGACCAGCGATGAGGCTCGTGCGATGGGACTTAGGAGAATAAAGCGTCGTCATTACACAGGTCCGATTGAGTTGCTCGATGTGAGCACTGCGAGTTCGAGTCTTTTGGTTGAGAAACTTAGAGAGCGACTGTTGAATGATGAGGAATTTGTCAATGGTTTGCGAGAGAAGCTTGCCGCCTAACAAGTTCATCCTTTTTTGAAAAGACGGTTGCTAATTGTAGGACTGAAATGATGGAAAAACTGATTCCAGTTGGAAAATACAAGAATCAGCCTGTGGAGATTCTGGAGTCAGACCCGAATTATAAGAATTGGTTGCTGGGGCAGGAATGGTTTAGGTCGGGTCACAAAAATCTCTACACGTTTATCGTAAATAACTTTAGCGAAGCTCAGGACACCCCCGAACACAACAGACTTCAGGCGTTATTTCTGGATGATGACTTTTGTATCAGGTTTTCAAGACTAGTATCGCCGGACGGATTTTCCGCTTCCTTTCATGAGACCATTTTCAGCCCGAGATTCCATGTGAATGATGAGTCTCGGATAGACTATGAGATTAAGGGAGAAACGATTGGTAGGATTCAGGTTCGCGAGAAAAGAATTGAGGAATGTGGAATTGATGTTTCGTTCGGGGTCAATGTTGAATTCTTGGATTGTTCTAAGAAAAAAGGGTATGAAGATGAGTGGACTCGCTTGAGCAAGCCCGAATGGAGACAAGCGGGCTTTTACGCAATTGAGATCAAACCGACCGTAGGTGATGATTATCCAAACGTTCTCAGACAGATGAAATCGCTAAATTGCAACGTTCTCTTTTTAGAGACGTACACCGGTTCAGGAATTACTTGCGATCAATTTATTCAAATGTTTCAGAATGAGCGCTTACGCGTCGTCTTTTCAAGTGAACTTCAACTCACTCATCAGTTACCGACCATGAACTAACTCTAAATATATGGCTGAAAAATTCTTAATGCCGAAGCTCTCGCCGACGATGGAAGAAGGGCAGATCTCGCGTTGGGTCAAAAACGAAGGCGACAGCTACGACTCCGGTGAAACGCTCGCCGAGGTCGATACTGACAAGGCGACGATGGAAATGACCGCGCTGTCGGGCGGCACGTTGTTAAAGATATTAAAAGGCGCCGGCGACACTGCTCTGCTCGGCGAGGCAATCGCTATCATCGGCAATAAGGGCGAAGATATAACGGCACTTCTGAGCGAAGTTTCTTCAAATGATGCAGCAAAAGCAGCCCAGGAACCGGCTCCGGTCGCGGCCAAACCTGAACCCGCCATCGTCGAACAAAAAACTGCTGCTCCGGCACCAGAGCCAGTTAAAACCGACGTGGGAAATGCGGGACAGCGGGACACCGCGACAAACGGACGCCTGATCGTCTCGCCCATCGCCGCCCGTATGGCGGCCGAAAACGCGATCGATCTCAAGACCATTGCCGGCACCGGCCCGAATGGACGGATCATCAAGCGTGATATCGAGACGGCCTTGTCGGGCGGCACGTCAGCCGCTGTCGCAAGCCCGACTCACACGTTCACGCCGTCCACTCAGGTCGGTTCATCTGCGTATAGAGAAGAAACCACATCCAAAATGCGGCAGGTCATTGCCAGCCGTCTTGCCGAATCGATCGGCCCGATCCCGACATTTTATCTGACTGTCGAGATCGAGATGGACGCTTGTTTGGATCTTCGCAAACAGGTCAATGCAACTGTGAGCGAAGCTGAAAAAATCAGCGTAAACGACATCGTCGTCAAGGCCGCTGCAATGTCGCTGGTCAAGCATCCGTTTGCCAACTCGTCATATCAGGACAAATCGATCCGATTTTACGAACAGGCCGATATAGGCGTGGCTGTCGCGATCGATGAAGGTTTGATCACACCGGTCATTCGCGGAGCAAACCTCAAAGGCTTCCTCGAGATCTCGGCCGAGATCAAAGACAAAGCCGCAAAAGCCAAAGCCAAAAAGCTCCAGCCGGAGGAATATACCGGGGCGACATTCTCCATCTCAAATCTCGGAATGTTTGGCATTAAAGAGTTTACGGCGATCATCAATCCGCCCGAGGCGGGAATTCTCGCCATTGGCGGAGCCGCTCCGACGCCGGTCGCGCGAAATGGCGAGATCGTCGTTCGCTACATCATGAACGTTACGATGTCGTGCGACCACCGCGTCATCGACGGAGCGACCGGGGCAAAATTCTTACAGACTTTCAAGCAGATGCTCGAACAGCCTGGGATGATGCTGGCCTAAACATTGGATAATCAAGAAAAGTCCTCGTCCGCATTCCTTGCACTGATCCCTGCGCAGCTACTTTTTGGTTCGCTGCCGGTGATCGGCAAGGTCGTCTTGGCTGTGCTGCCTCCGGTAGCTTTGGTCGGGATCAGGACGGCTATTACCACCGTGATTTTGATCGCGATTCAGGCTTTTCGCGGCCGGTTTTGGCTAAAGGAAAATGCCGATTATTGGCGTTTTGCGGTTTTGAGTTTGTTTGGGATCGTTCTCAATCAGCTCTTCTTTATCGGCGGCCTATCGCTTACGACCGCCTCTAATACTTCACTTTTACCCGTAATGATCCCGGTCTTTGCTCTGGCTGTGGGGGCCATCGCCGGATTCGAGAGACTCACCTTGCCAAAGATCGCGGGCATCATTCTCGCAGCGATCGGCGTCATCATCCTGATCGATCCGCGAAGGGCATCGTTTTCGTCGCAAACGACGCTCGGCGACATCTGCATCGTCATCAATTGCCTCGCATACGGCATCTACGTCGCGACATCGAAACAAGCGATCATGCGAAACGGCATTTTTCGCTCGATGATGTGGGTCTTTATTTTTGCGAGTATCATTTGCGTTCCGCTTGGAGCGTATTCGCTCTTGACAATAGATATAGCTGCCGTTCCGACAAGCATCTGGCTCATCAGCGCATACATTGCGCTCGGAGCTACCGCCGCGCCGTATTTGCTAAATGCGTGGGCTTTGTCAAAAGTAAATCCGTCCACGGTCGCCGTCTTTGTATATCTCCAGCCGCTTATCGGCTTCATTCTTGCCGTCATGTTCCTCGGTGAGAGAGTAAACGCGCTCTTCATCGTAGCGGCGGCTCTCATCTTTGCGGGCGTCTTTCTGGCCACCAAGAAATTTGTTCCGGCCGAAACGTGAGGCTTGCATTTTGCGTAAATTAGTCATCTAATCGCTAGAAATGCCAACACAAATAACGCAGATCGACGATGCGGAGCGTAGGATAACGATTTTCCGCGTCGATGGCGATATGTTTCGCGAAGACGCAGAGCTGGTCGGAAAGATCGCCCGCGAAACTCAGGCAGCGAATGGCTATTCGATCGCGATCGACCTTGCAGACCTTGATTTTCTTGACAGCGAATCGGCGGCGGTTCTAAAGAATCTTGAACAGGTCGATGGATTCGAGATCACCGGAACGGAGATATTTTTACAGACCATCGTCGACGCCGCCGAGGGACATCCACGCCGAACCTGACATTTCAGCCAAAACACATTACATTTAGAGGAATGAAAACTCAGGAGATAGCTGATTTTCTTTCCGGCGAACTCGTTGGCCGCGGCGATGCGGAGATAGAGCAAGTTGCTTCTATTTCCACCGCAGCCGAGGGTGATCTCGCGTTCGTTGAAAACGTAGATGTTGAGATATCGTCAACGCCGTCCTGTGTGATCGTTCCTGCCGATTGGGTAAACGAGTTGCCCTGTCCCTATATCAAGGTAACGAATCCCAAACTGGCTTTCGTTCTTGTTGCAAAGAAGCTGCAAAAGCCGTTAAGGCGGTATTTTGGTAAGGCTTCGGCGATCATCGCCGAATCGGCCGACGTGCGAACTGAAGAGATCGGAGCTTTTGTCACTGTCGGCGAGAACTCGGTGGTTGGAGAAGGCTGTCAGATCGGCGACGGTGCGCGGATCGGAAATAACGTCGTCATCGGAAAGTACTCGGTCATTCACCCGAATTGCGTTATTTATGACGACATCGAAATCGGCCGTCAATGCGTTATCCATGCGGGAACGATCATTGGCGCAGACGGATTTGGTTACGTTCGGGATGACAAAGGCGAATATCATCAGTTTCCGCAGATCGGAACGGTCGTGATCGAAGACAATGTCGAGATCGGCTCAAATTCCTGCATCGACCGCGGAGCACTCGGCGAGACCCGCATCGGAGCAGGTACAAAGATCGATAATCTCGTTCAGATCGCCCACAACGTCTCGATCGGTAAACGAGTCGTTATCGCCGCCCAGACCGGCATCTCCGGGAGTACTGTGATCGAGGATGATTGCGTCATCGGCGGCCAGGTCGGCATGGGCGATCATGCCCGCGTACTCAGCGGCGCAGTTATCGGTTCGCAGGCCGGTGTTTTGCCGGGCAAGATCGTTCGCCCGGGCGTCTGGTGGGGCACCCCTGTTCAGCCGCTCGATGAGTATAAGCGCCAAAACGCCCACGTAAAAGGCCTCGAACGGCTGAAGAAAGAGGTCAAGGAGCTGAAAAAATTCTCGGGAAAATAGCAAGTTTGAGCCTTCTATGCCGTTCTATAGTTAAATAGGAGGCTCGAAATATGTTCAGTCACTCATTCGCGATCGTGGCGACCTTTTCTCTGTCCCAGCTAGCCGCAAGCATCTCAGCCCAGGAACTAGCTACACCGCTCGATGACTACATCAACAATGCAGAGATGATCGTGGTTGCAAAATGCATGCACGTCGGAGGCGTAAACATTCTTCTCCGAGCGAACGTTCAACTGGAAGTTTTACACGTAGTCAAAGGAAAACCTGATGTAAAGAACCTTATCGTTGATTCACAATACGGTATGGCGGTCGGTCAACGCTACTTGGTTCGTATCTCCAAAATGTCGCCCGAAGGAACAGGTGGACGCGTGAATGAACGAGATTCAGTCATACCGCTATCGCAAAGCGAGAGTATCGACGAACTCAAGACGCTGTCTCCCCGCATCGTTGTTCTTCGTACGATGAACTTACGAATCTACCAATTGGAGTCGGACATCAGCGCCAAAATGTACGAATTAGCAACGTTGCAAGCGGCAAGGAAAGGAAACTAGACGCGCGAACTATTTAGTTCCATAAGACCGAGTATCGCCTCGGCAGCTCGCTTTGAGGCACCGCCGTGGCCAAGTTTCTCGGTGGCCTGGTGCAGCTTTTCTCGCGTATCGGCATTCACGACAGGTTCGAGCAAACGTAAAAGCTCGGTGGCGAGAGTTTCCGCCGTAAAATCGTGCTGGATCAACTCTGTTGCGACACGTTCCCCGGCGATGAGGTTGATCAGACCGTAATGATCGACTGAGATAAGCGGTTCGAGCAGAGAGTAATTGATCACCGAGGTTTTGTACACGATCGCCATCGGTGTGCCGATTATCCCGGCCTCGAGTGTGGCGGTGCCGCTCGTCACGGCAGCCGCATCCGATGCATTTAGGGCGTCATAGGTCTGGTGCTCGACGATGGTGAATCTCGTTTCGTCTTGACGCTCGGCAAACACAAGGGCGATGTCCTGTTTTGCTTCGGCCGAACCAGCCGCGATAACGAACTGGATATGGTTGTTTTCCGATGCGAGTTTCCCTGCGGCATTGAGCATTACCGGCAAGATCCGCATGATCTCTTTGTGTCGGCTGCCTGGCAACAGAGCGATGATCGGCCGTGAAGCATCGAGGCCATTCTCGCCGCAGAACTCCTCACGCGAACTGGTCGAATGGACTTCTTTTGCCAATGGACTTCCAACGTATTCTACGTGTGTAACACCTTTGCTCTCGTACCAATCCTTTTCAAATGGCAGGATCGTGATCATCAGATCGACATACTTTCGTATCGTCGAAACGCGATACTCACGCCACGCCCACAGTTGCGGTGAAATGTAATAGACGACGGTACACCCCAGCCTTTTCAACGACTTAGCCAGTTTCAGATTAAAATCGGGAAAATCAACGAGAATTACGACATCAGGTTTATTGGCAACCGCTGCGTTCTTCAGAACGCGTTTTGCCCGCAGAAACATCGGCAAGGCGCGACCGATCTCGGTCAGGCCGACGATCGAAAGCGAATCCGATTCTACGATCGCTTCAACACCGGCCTCGCGCATTTTCGGCCCTGCTGCACCAAAAAATGCGAATCGCATCGCCGGTTGAGCATCGGAGATCGCTCGCACTAGCTTCGCCCCGTGTCCGTCGCCCGACGATTCGCCTGCGACAATCATTATTGTTCGCGTTTCTTTCATACGCTCTAAACGGCCAATACTCAATGATATAGACGATTCATGAAATGACAACCCTTAGGCCAGATTGCAGCATCAAACGTAGCGAACCAGCTAACGCACAATCTTTTGAAGACACGTGCTTGCAGAACACCCTTGAAGCTAATAAACTTGGATGTTTTGAGTGGTTTGCAATAATTTTATTTTGACCCGATGTATTCCGGAGGAGTTTGTGACGATTCGTCTTACTTTCCTTTTATCAATAGTTTGCTTAGTTGCCCTCGCGTCGAACGTGACCGGCCAGATAGATTCTGTCCTCGGCCAGGTGACGAATTCGGCTAAGGATTCATATATTGGTGGCATTAGCGGAAACGGCAGGCTTATTGTCTTTGAATCTACCGGCGATCTCGCGACTGAGAATCCCCGCAATTCCGATGGCAATAATGAGATCTTCTTATTTGATTACGCCCAACGTCGCATATTTCAGATAACGGATACGAAGAATGTCCTTTTCGATACGTCCAGAGAAGCGACGCAGGACAATATCCGCATTCTGATCGTCAATTCACGTCCGGTGATCAGCAACGACGGGCGTTGGATCGCCTTTAGCTCGAATGCGACAACCTCGCGCCCGGCTGCACCGAATGGGACAAACCCTGGTTCGTTTGACGGCAACACATTTACCTCCCCGACCCCGACACCTTCGCCGACTGCGACACCGACCGGGACACCAACCGCAACGCCGACAGGTTCGCCTACGCCGACGCCAACACCGCCGGCAAATCCACTGACCACAGACGCGAATACAGAGATGTGGCTGTATCAGATACCGGCCTACTCGACTGTCGCAGACCTATCGGCGGGCGATGAACTTCCAGTGACAAACCTCGCGGGCGGAGCATTTACTCGGGTGACAAACACCGACCCGAGCCAGCTACCGCGAACGGGCAGTACTCAAACTGCCGCCGCCATCGCCGATGACAATCACGATGCGAGTATCAGCGACAATGGCAGCGTGCTGGCTTTTGGCTCGACGCGTGATCTAGATCCTCCGGTCGGCAACCCTGGCCCGAACCCGGGTCCACCGCCCTTCCTTGGCGAAGACAATGAAGAGATCTTTACCTACCTTCGCGTTCCCAATACGCTTAGTCAGGTCACAAAAACGCTGCGCGGCATTGTCTCTAATCCGATCTACAACAAGAACCCGACGATCTCGGGCAACGGCAACCGTGTTGCATTTACAAGTACCGGAGACGATCCGATCGACAATCGAAATAGCACAACAAATTTCGACACAGGCAGTAATCCCGAGTCGAGTCGCAACGAAGAGATTTTTTACGCCGATCTGGCCGGCGGAATTCCTACGGGCGGCAAACAGGTAACCACGACAACTCCGACAAACCCGGGCGATCCCGTAAATATCCTCGATCTCGGCCGTCGGATGAGCAGAGACGGGCGTTATATTGCCTTCGATTCGTTTGCAGATCTGGCCAACGAGAATAGCGGAACAAATTACACTTCGTTCGCCCTTTATCTGCATGACACGACGTTGACGACAAACGCCACGCGCCGAATCGCCCCTCGCAGCGACGCCGATACTAACGCGTCCGGTGGGGACGTATCCCATTATGCAGGTTTTACTGATACGGATGGGAATGGCGCCCCGTCCACTCTCGTCCTCGAAACGAGGCTTAACATCAAGCCTGACGGAACAATTCCAACGAATGTATTCGACGGCCTGAATCCGAACGACCTTCGGCCGTCGCAGATATATTCGTATCCGCTGAATCTGCCCGTAGCGACCGCCACATTTACACGTCTCGCGAAGTTTCCGACGCCAAATACGTTTGTAGCATCGACCCAGTTGATCCCGAGCAACTCGCTGGGTCGAATGGCGTTCACGCTCGGACTGACCGAACTCGGTCTCGGAAATGTGGACAGTCTGGCGGAGATTTATTATTTTCTAAAGCCGACCGTGACCAATCAGGCTCCGGTCAGTCTCAGTTTCTCGACCGGTGCCACGAGGTTGCCAATTCTCGCATCGGCGAGCCCGACGCCTACAATAACCGGCACACCTACGATAACACCGACACCGACAGCTACTCCGACAGCGACACCGACCGCCACGCCGACAGCGACACCGACCGGCACACCGACCGGAAGTCCGACGGCCACTCCGACACCCGTGACCCCGCCCGCCGTTTTGGGTATGTCGACCGGCATGCTGGCTTATCTCGACTATACGTCCGGCGGCGACCAACCGCTCGTGGCACGGGCGGCGATCGGTTCGTTGAAACGGCAATTCACGCTGCCGATCGAACTCAGCGGCCTGACGATGACTATCGACGGCGTCGCCTGCGGACTCAAAGCGGTCGGTCAGCGACGCATCGAGTTTGTCGCACCGCCGGCCCTGTCGGGTACGCTCGCAGGCAACATTTTGCCGCTCGTCCTCAATAATAACGGCGTCGTAATGAAAGGCTTTGTAACGATCGTACCTGCGCGACCCGATATTTTCCGGGCCGACATGCTCCTTGCTTCCGCCGGAAGGGCAAAGCTATTTAACGTCACAAACACTGTTTTTCGCACCGAGCCTTTTGCCGTTCGTACCATCAGGCGCCGGGGCAATATTATGGTGCCGACTGTTCTCCGCGTGTATCTTACGGGTGTAGACCCGTTGTTGGGTTTTGTTACTGCGGGTAACATCAAAATAAGAATAAAGGATCAGACGATCTCGGGGGGAAGTATTCGATCAGCACCAACGATTGTGGATCCAGGAACTTATACCGTCGATTTTGAATTGCCTGCTGCCCTCGATGCGGCCGGAGATCAACCGCTTGTAGTGTTCGTAGAATACAATACTACGTCGATCTTTAGCTCACGCCTCGACGACACGACATCGCGCGTATTCATTCTATAGCGAAAGTGCGGACTTTATCTGGTAAGGCGGGATGCGTTCCCGCCTTTTTCATTGCCGTCTAACATCTTGCGTGGCTCCATCGCCTAGGATACAATTTCCTTTGCCGAATACAATTTAGAGAAGAATATCTGCTTTCGGAATTTATTTATTTTGGGTCGATGGCCGCAGGGCGACAACGAATACACTATAACAAAACATTATGGCTGGAAAAGATGTAAGCACAATGAAGATCGCTCCTAAGGTCTGGAGGAACGGCCAGTTTATTGATTGGGATGACGCACGAATTCACGTCATGTCTCACGCCGTCAACTACGGTTCCAGCGTTTTCGAAGGCATTCGCTGTTACGAGACCTCAAAGGGCTCGGCCGTTTTTCGTCTGACAGAACACATGCAGCGGCTCGTCAATTCGGCCAAGATCTACCGGATGGATTCCAAATTCGTTCGTCAAGATTTTTGCGATGCATCCGTCGAGCTGATTCGCCAGAGCGGTCTCGATAGCTGCTATCTGCGTCCGATCATCTTTCGCGGCCTCGACGAAGACAATCCTGCGTTCGGCGTGAACGGCATGAGCAGCCCGATCGACTCGTACATCTGTGCGTGGCAATGGGGCAAATACCTCGGCGAAGAAGCTCTCGAAAACGGCATCGACGTATGTGTTTCGAGTTGGACCCGTATCACAACTAACGCAATGCCCGCGATGGCCAAGGCCGGTGCGAACTACATGAATTCACAGCTCATCAAGATGGAAGCGCTGCTCGGCGGATTTTCCGAGGGGGTTGCGCTTGATGATCGTGGATATGTGTCAGAAGGTTCGGGCGAAAATATCTTTCTCGTAAATGGTGGCCGCCTGATCACGCCGCCGCTCGGAGCTTCGATCCTGCCCGGCATCACACGCGACTCGGTCGTACAGATCGCCCGCGAAATGGGTATCGAGGTCGTTGAAACACAGGTTCAACGCAGTGCCCTATATCTCGCCGACGAAGTATTCTTCACCGGCACCGCCGCCGAGATCACGCCGATCCGTTCGGTCGACCGCATCACTGTCGGTGAAGGCCGTCGAGGCGAGATGACGAAACGCATTCAGGACGAGTTCTTTAAGATAATCGCCGCCGAGCGTCCCGCCCCAAACGGAGCACCGTGGCTCACATTCGTTAACGCCGAGGATGAAAAAAAAACGGTGGCGGCTTAAGTAACTAGATTTGGGCAGCCAATTTTGTAGTTTGAATTGCCTCCAGCCTTAGGTTGGAGGTTTTTCTTTGATTTGACGTTGCGCTTCGCGTCAGAATCTATGGTTCACTCTAAGTGAAAGGGAACGAGATGATTGGATCGATCTACAGGCGATGGGTTCTTGAGGTCACTGTATTTACTTGCGGTGCCCTCGTGATGATCTACGAGATCATCGGCTCGCGAATTCTATCGCCGTTTCTTGGGGCGTCAACTTACATTTGGACGAGTCTGATCGGCGTGATTCTCGCTAGCCTTAGTCTCGGATATTGGCTCGGCGGCCGCATCGCCGACAAACGTCCTAACGTGAAGTACCTCGCGTCTGTCTTGCTCGTCGCAAGCAGCCTCATCTCGCTAACTGCTCTAACAAAAGAAGTTTTGTTATCAATGATCGCGGATATTCCGGTCAATCTTGAAATAAAAGCTCTCATCGGCGCCGTGCTCCTATTCGCACCGGCGAGCGTATGTCTCGGCTTCGTCACGCCGTTTGCCGTTAGGTTGAGAATGAGGACGATCGAGACAACAGGCCAGACAGTTGGCAGACTCTACGCTCTCTCGACTATCGGCAGCATTTTCGGCACATTTGCCGCCGGGTTCTTCCTGATTCCATTCGTCGGCAGCGTGCGAACTCTATATCTGATCGCCGCAGCTCTGTTAGCCTTGGCCCTTATGCTGACTCCTTTGGCGATCTCGAAGCCCGCGATTACATCCATTGTGTTGCTTATCTTTGGAATTGCGGCGACCGAAGGTAATTCGTACATGCTGCGGCAACAAAGTGACGTTTACGATTTCGACACCGAATACAGCCGAGTCCAGGTCTTTCGCTCAACGGACCCCGCGACCGGCAAACCGATCCGTGCGCTCGCGACCGACCCGTATTTTGTCCAATCCGCCGCCTTCCTCGATAACGACGAACTCGTTCTCGACTACAGCCGTTTTTATCACCTTATCCGCCATTTCAATCCAGACATAAAACATTCGCTGATAATCGGCGGTGCTGGCTATTCGTTTCCAAAGGAATATCTGCGCACTTATCCCGACGCACGTCTCGATGTGGTCGAGATCGACCCGCAAATGACCGCCATCGCCCGCCGCTTCTTTCGGCTCGCCGATGATCCACGTCTAAACATCATCCACGAAGATGGCCGCATGTTCATCAACCGCACCGAACCCGGCAAATACGACGCGGTCCTGATGGACGCATTCGGCTCGCTCTTCTGCGTTCCGACTCACCTCACCACCATCGAGGCCGTAACCCACCTAAACCGCATCCTCACCGACGACGGCGTCATCATTTTTAACTTAGGCTCCGGCGTCACAGGTCCTGCCAGCGACTTCCTAAACGCCGAACTCGCCACATATCAAAAAGCCTTTCCGAACGTCTATCTCTTCAAGGTAAATCCAACTTATGCAGACGAAAAACTCCAGAATCTGATAATAGTCGCCACCAAATCCCGCACAATTAATTTTGTTTCCACCGATCCGCTCCTAAGTTCACTGCTTGCCCACAAATACACGGACGGCATATCAGTTATCCAAACCATCCTAACTGACGACCTGGCACCAGTCGAATACTACAACTCAAAGGCGCAGAACATTTACCTCGAACATCGCCAGTAGAAAGATCGGCCCGATCCAGTCGTTCGAAATTGATTAGATTATCGCAGACCCTGACCATATTGCTCGGTGCCAAAGCTGCCGATGCCGTTTAGGCGGAAGCTGAAGACGAGCTTGTTCTCTTTTCGCACACCCACATTAAAGGTGTAGTACTGTAGCGCAAGTGAGCAACAATCGTATGTGTACCCGACCGTGAAGAGACTGCTTATGAGCGGATTTTGTCGGCTGGCACGGCGATTTTGGAAGTCGAAAAAGAATGACGTACCGCCATACGGGCCGCGGTCGCGGCGGCCGACGAGCAGTGACGGGCTCCACTGCGAACCTCGCAACGTACCTGCTTCTTTGCCTTCCGAGTTGGCAAATTGAGCAAGCGATGGAATAAGCGTAACGGCCCGCGTGTAGTAGAACGTCTGAAAAAGTTTTACGAGCGGCGTGTCATAGCCGACAGTAGCTGATACAGCCCGAAGGCCGCCACCCTGCAAGCCGATGTCCATCCTTGAGTTAACAAAGATCGTCCTCTGCGGCCGATAGGTCGCGTCGATATTAATGGGTGAAAATCGACGCGGCACGCCGCCGAACGTGTAAAAGCTCAGCGCCGTGATCGGTTCGATCTGATTTCGCCGCCCTGCGATCAACGCCCCGCCGAAGTCCTTGTCAAAAAAATATTTACCTCTAACCGTTAGCGTGAATATCTCATACGGCTGTACTTCTTTTGTAGCGCCGCCGTCAGGTGTTGGCCGCAGCATCATCCGTTGCGTCTCCGGCGCTACTGCCTCGGTGTAGCGTCGTGTGTAGATACGATTTGTGATGCCGAACTCGATCTCGTTCGTATTTGTCGCTGTATCGATATGGTCAAAGCGGATGATGCGGTTGTAATTATTGACGCCCTTGACCAGCCGATAGGTCGCAAACGGCTCGATCACGTGGCGAAACCTAAACGCGTTGCTCTTGCCGTAATAATTCTTTGCCAGAGCGACCGGTCGAAAGTCGAGCGTAAATTCGCCGTATTTGCGGATAACGTCACGCCCGACTACCTGCCGCATATCATTGAACGAATTCGAGTAATAAGTCGCGCGAACCGCGCCGGTCGCTGTGAAGTTAAAATACTTTGTCCTAAACGGCACCGTGATCTGGGGATAGATATCGAAACGCTGAGCAACAGCCGGTGTCGAGATCGGATCATGGCCGGTCATCTGGCGGTAAAGATTCACATCGTCGACCTCTTCACGGCGGCTCACGCCCTCAAGGCTGGTCTTGAACGAAAAATATACACCGTCTAGAAACGACAGCATCGACGGCCGTTTCTCAAAATTGATACTAGGCAAATTGCGGGTCTGCTCACGAACGTTCGGGATAGAGATGACTTGGGTGCGGGCGAGAAGATTCAGAGTGTAATTGTTCCAGCTTTTGTTTACAAAAACCTGCGACACTTCGATCGGCGAGATGATCTGCTGTATGCCGTCAGCAAATTCCTGTCTGAAGGCCAGACTAGAGGTCAGCCGCACGTCAGCAGCGGCAGTAAATCCATTCGGGAAATAGTGCACGCCGTCGGCATAAACGATCGAACCGCCTTGATCGGGGGTCGCAGGGCCTGCACTGGCACCGAAAACGCGATCCTTGACGGCATAAAACCCAGCATTAAAATACGAACGCGAATTCGCGCGTGTGCGCAGATCCAGCCCATAGCCGAATCCACGTGAACTATACAGATCGCCACGCAGCGTCACATCCGCCGACGGTCCGAGCGTCTGATAGTAGGCAGTCGATAACCGAAGTCCCTTGCGTCCCGAGTAACCAATGGTCGGCAGCAGAAAACCGGAGCTGCGATCTTGCTGCCTGATCGGGATAGTTGCAAATGGAACGATCAAGACCGGCAGATCCTTGATGCGAAACTTGGCGTTCCTTATCCGCAGCTTGTCGTTTGTTTTGATTCGAGCCTTCGCTGCTGTGAAGCTCCATTTCGGGACCGCTTCGTCGCACGCGGTAAACTTCCCGTTCGTTACCTCGATCTCGTTTAGGCCGACACGTTCGACGCGTTCGGCTGTGAAATACAGTATTGTTCCGTCATCGGTCTGATTCGTAAAACCCGTCGCATCTTCAAAAGTGCCGAGTTTAGTTCGGTAATTCCAAACGGCAGTCGCTCCAGTGATACGCTGATCGTCACCCTGGTCAAAGATCACACTTCCCTTTGCGATTAGTTTGGTTTCGGCCTCGTAGATGATTATTTCGTCGGCCTGCATTCGATAAATGCCATAGCGGACATCGACATTGCCCGTGTGACGGACGATTCGTTTGTCCTTTTCGCCCTCAACGGACATTTTGTCCGAGTAAACGACGACCTCGCCGTCTCCGCCATCAGGTTCGACGCTCGGTTTCTTTTTCGGTTTCGGAGCGGCAATTTTTGGGGCAGCAACCGGATTGATGTTTGGTGTGTCGGTGATCGGGTTGGCGATCTGGCGTTCGACGGGATTTGTCTGCTGGCCCGCGACTGCTGCCGTGAGAGCTAGAGTAGCCAGAAATGCCGCTATTGAGCTAGTAAACCGCATCGAATCAACAAGATATAACTTGATGCTAACAGAATGGAAACGAACAATAAAGCCGTGTGCTAAACTAGCGTTTTTGATGCTCCATCAACCCCTTTATGCCATCCGAAAATGTCCTTATTGTCGAAGATGAAGAACTGATGCGCTCGATCTTGCGCCAGTTGGCCGAGAACGAGGGCTATCGAGCCTTCACTGCCAACAGCGCCGAGACCGCTCTTGAGATATTTGCTGCAAACCGGATCGACCTGACTCTGACCGATATCAAGATGGCCGGCCGCGACGGACTCGATCTGCTTGATCAGATAAAGACAGCCGATGCCGAAGCCATCGTCATCATCATGACTGCATTCTCGACAGTCGACACTGCCGT
Organism: Acidobacteriota bacterium; assembly: GCA_031431415.1. Classification (GTDB taxonomy): domain Bacteria; phylum Acidobacteriota; class Blastocatellia; order Pyrinomonadales; family Pyrinomonadaceae; genus OLB17. Next base: position 36,114 of record JANPDK010000028.1, read on the forward strand.
AGCAGCTTTGCGCAAGGGAGCGTACGACTACATTACCAAACCTTTCGTTAACGAAGACCTGCTCCAAACGATCCGAAACGCGCTCACCCATCGTCGGCTTTTTCAGGAAAATCGTACCCTGCGACGTGAGTTGCGGCGGCAAAAGAGTTCATCAGAGTTGATTGGAGAAAGTGATGCTCTGCGTCGCGTCATTGATCTGGTCGAAAAAGTCGCGGCCACATCGGCGAGTATTCTCATCCAGGGCGAGAGCGGCACCGGAAAGGAACTGGTCGCACGTGCGATCCACTCGGAAAGCGAACGTGCCGACGAGCCCTTTTTAGCTGTCAATTGTGGAGCGCTGCCTGAATCATTGCTTGAAAGCGAGCTGTTTGGCCACAACAAGGGCTCATTTACCGGTGCGGTCACTGACAAAGCAGGACTTTTTCGCTCGGCGTCGGGCGGAACACTTTTTCTGGACGAGATAGGCGAAATGCCATCCTCGCTTCAGGTTAAGCTGCTCCGTGCCGTGCAGGAACGCGAGGTTACGCCGGTCGGCTCGTCCACGGCTATTCCTTTTGATGCAAGGATCATCGCCGCGACCAACCGCCGGCTCGAAAACGAGGTCGCTGAGGGCCGCTTTCGCGAAGACCTTTTTTACCGGTTGAATGTCGTTGAGATCGATGTTCCGCCTCTACGTGAGCGTCGTGAAGATATCGGATTGCTCGTCAAATACTTCGTCGCCAGGTCAGCTCGTTCACAAGGTGGTATCGAATGCTCTGTCTCACCTGCTGCGATGGAGGCATTGCTAAGATACGACTGGCCCGGGAATATTCGCGAACTCGAACACGTTATCGAGCGGGCAATGATCTTGAGTGACGATTCTATTGATGTCGACAGTCT
>JANPDK010000029.1:0-2274 GCA_031431415.1 Acidobacteriota bacterium
CTTACTCCGTGCGGGCTTCTGCAACAAGAGAACTATGTCAGACCTAAGCTACCCCATAGGAAAATTTGGTCTATCTAATTTCGCGGATCGTGCGGAGAATCTGCAAACGATCGCCGACCTTCCGTCCGCTGTCGCCGCTGCCGTGGCCGGACTTTCTGACGAGCAGCTCGACACCGAATACCGCCCTGGCGGCTGGACGGTTCGCCAGACGGTGCATCACATTGCCGACAGCCATTCGAATTCGCTAACACGGTTCAAACTTGCGCTGACCGAGGACACGCCGCCAACGATTCGCCCATATTATGAAGAACGCTGGGCAGAATTGGCTGACAGCAAACTGCCGATTGACGTTTCGCTAAAGATGATCGACGCTCTGCACATGCGGTGGAGTGCCTTGCTGGCGTCAATGACCGATGACGATTTCAAACGTGAGTTCGTTCATCCCGAAACAGGGAACTGGCCGCTCGAAGCCGCGCTCGCTCTATACGCCTGGCACTCAAAACATCACACGGCACACATCACGCACCTGCGTGAGCGAATGGGCTGGTAAGAGGTTTTTTTGCCCGCGAATTACGCGAATTAACACGAATAAAATAGAATAGGGAGAATTCCTGGAGTTCTTTATTCGTTTTATTCTCGTAATTCGCGGGCAAAAACTCTCTTATGGCTAACGGGGAAAGACTAATCTCGCTCGACGTTTTCCGTGGAATGACTATCGCGGGGATGGTGCTTGTGAATAATCCGGGCACTTGGTCGCATATATATGATCCGCTCGAACACGCCGCGTGGCATGGCCTGACGCCTACCGACTGGATCTTTCCGTTCTTTCTATTCATCGTTGGAATTGCGATCCCGATCGCGTTGGGCCGACATGTCAGAACCGGGAGCAGTAGCGACCGGGGAACTTCGTCCGTCTACACAAAGATATTCACCCGTGCTATCTCGATCTTCGCTCTCGGTCTGTCGATGTCGGTGATCCCGTTCTTCCAGTTTGCGGCGACGGACGCTCCAGACGCTGCGAAAATGCTGATCTGGATGGCGATGACCGGCGGGCTGTTTTTCTTGTTGCTGCGGAATTTCAAGATCGCCGGTGCGTTGATAGCCGCGAGCATTATCGGCATCATCGCGATGAACCTCGGTGGCTACAACGTTGTGCCGTACAATTTCGCGACAATGCGCATTCCCGGCGTGCTTCAGCGGATCGCGGTTTGCTACCTCGTCGTCTCGCTCATCTTCCTGCACACCAACTGGAAACACCAACTCGGCATCGCCGTCGCGTTGCTTCTCGGCTATTGGCTCCTAATGACCCAGATCGCCGTCCCCGGCTGCGAGATCACGACCATCAACGACAAGGCGTGCAACCTCGCCGCCTGGCTCGACCGAACCATCCTAACCGAAAACCACATCTGGCGATCTGCCAAAGTCTACGATCCCGAGGGAATTCTATCGACATTACCGGCTATCGCAACGACGATATCAGGTGTTCTAACCGGGACATGGCTCCGAAAAAGCTCCCCTCCTTACGAAGGAGGGGTGGACGCCGCTTCGGCGGACGGGGTGGTTCTCTCCGACAACTCATCACTCATCACTCATCACTCATCACTCGAAAAGGCCAACGGCCTTTTCGGCATCGGCACCATCCTCCTCGCCGTCGGTTACATCTGGAACATCTATTTCCCGATGAACAAAGCCCTCTGGACCAGCTCGTACGTTCTCGTGACCTCAGGCATCGCCCTGCTCACCCTCGCGGCGTGCTACTGGCTGATCGACATCAAAGGCTACACACGCTGGGCCAAGCCCTTCGTCATCTTCGGCGTCAACGCCCTCCCGCTTTTCGTCTTCTCCGGCATCATGGCCCGAATGCTCGGCGCCTATCGAGTAACCGGAGCAGAAGGCCAACCGGTCGCGCTGCAAAAATGGATCTTCGACAACATCTACCTCTCGATAGCACAACCCATCGACGCGTCGCTGATGTACGCGATCAGTTTTATTCTGGTGTGGCTGTTTTTGATGTGGTTGTTGTATCGCCGAAAACTCTTCTTAAAGGTATAAGAATTTTGCCCGCGAAATACGCGAAAGAACGCGAAAAGAAGATAAAATTTTTTTTCGCGTTCTTTCGCGTATTTCGCGGGCAAATGATCTTTTAGGCTGCAGCCGCGACAACCTTTTCAGCAGCGTCAGCCATGCCTTGGGCGGTTTGGATGTTGATGCCGGATTCGGCTAGGACGCGGCGGCCTTCTTCTACGTTGGTGCCTTCGAGGCGGGCTACGATCG
>JANPDK010000030.1:0-32312 GCA_031431415.1 Acidobacteriota bacterium
TAACACTCTAAAGTGTCAACTTTCTTTAGGACGACACAGTGTTCCATGCGTTTCAGGTGTTCCAGCGTTCCATAGTGGAACATGGAACACGAAAACGCCGCCGAAGCTCTCGCTGGAGGCGGCGCACCATAATTTAGTGGAAACTGTCCTGAGATCAAAGAGCTGACGCTGGTTCGCGTGCAGCTTCCTCAGTTTTCTCAACTTCGAGGCTGTACGTCCTGCGAAATGCGACCGCGTAGGCGATCAGATAATAAATGAACCATTGATATGCTACCGAGGCGAAGAAACTCGATACCATATACCCGATGATGCTCGCCTGGAGGCCGATGGCGAGGTAGTAATACCAATTCGCATCCGACGTGTCGAAGAGCTTTCGCTCGATCGCCCCGAGTTTGCGAAACGGGCTGATCATAAAGACGAGATACGCGATCAGGCCAAGAATTCCGAGTTCGGACGAAACCTGCGTAAACGCGTTGTGCGTTTGCAGATTACGGACACCGACGACGGGAAAATTCCCGAGGCCGATACCAAATGGATTTCGGATCGACGTCCAGATCGATCTCATGAGCAATTCCTTTCGCTGATCACTCGAACCGACTGTGTCGAGTCCCGGCACGAAGATCGACAACATTCGCAGTCCGTAGTTGCCTGGAGCGGCGATCAACGCAACGACGCTAACTACTAGCGAAACTAAAGTGACATTAAGGCGATATTTCCTGCCTAATTTCCATGAAAGTACTGCTAAACATGCCAAAAGGCCAATAAATCCACCTCGGGAGAATGTAACCATGTTCGCGGCGATGAAAAGGCCGCCTGTGACGAAGTAGATCAGCCGCCAAAACTTGCTTTTTGCCGCTATGCCGAGCGTGATCGCGAGCGGCGTCATCATAACGAAATGCAACGCCATCTCATTGGGATTTCCGAACAAACCGCCGATATCAACTGCGATGCGATATTCCTCAACCGCGAATTTGCCTTGGGAATAGAGGTTTAATGCTGAGACGGCGAGATAAATACCGATGCCGAGCGAAAGCCACATCATTCCCATCAGACGCTGGCGCGTGCGAACAACGTTGATCATCACGATGAACATGATGACGGCCTTGCTAAACGGATTGTTGAAAGTCTCCCACGCCAATGCCGGGTCTTTTGCAATCGGCATCGTGATGAGCGAGATGACAAGGAGTATCAGGATCGCCTTGACCTCGGTCGTGAGAATCGTCAGGTTGCCCTCGGCCGCGAGCTGGCTCGGAAAGAAGATTGCGAGAGTTACGATGCCGAAATATATGGCTGCCCCGGAGAGAAAGTCAAGCCCCGGCACGATCTCGTACGGCCGAAAAAGCACTATGATCGAGAACAGATACAGAGCGATGTATGTGAAAAAGTGGCCGTTGCGCACGAGCCAACGATCAGTGTTTAACAGGCGATCGTCACGCTCTTCGCGTTTGTCCCGCTTCGCGGCCTTTGGCGAATTCGCGTCCGGCGAGGGCATCTCGACCGAGATCACGCTCGGTTCGACGGAAGGAATTGGTTCGGCTTTTGCCTCGGCCTGAGCTTTGGGCTTTTCGCCATAGCTGTAGCTTAGATTGACTAAATTTGTTGTTTCGGTCGAGGCTCCACCGGTTACGTCAGCTCCGCGTGGGCGTAAAGACGATTGATCTAAGCTCTCTCCCGGCCGGCCTTTGGGCGGTAGCGACAGCGGCTTAAAGTCTTTGTCTTTTGAAGTCTCGATGGGCATTTTTGGCGTTGACGGGCATAACCTTCAGGTGCGGGATCGGCTATACGGCAACGCCTTCTTTTTCCACCGTGATCATGTCGCGGACCTTCATCTTAAGTGCCTTTTCGAACTGCCGGGCCTCATTGACGCCGTTAAACGAAAGCTGCTGAAGGTTCGCCTCGATACGCTTGCGATAATCCGAAACGAGCGAGTCCGAGACGCCGAGCATATCGGCCACCTCAAGCTGTGTCCCCGAATCAGAGATCAGATAGCAATGCCACAAGACATTTATCATTCGATCGTATTGCTTCGCCTTGCCGCGAACCGATTTGTTGAGTGTCTTCAGGAAACCATCGACAAATCCTGCGGCTGCCGTCTCGGCTTCGTTGCGAAGCAGATCTTCCTCGGGCGTCTCGCGAGTGTCCTTAAATTCGAACGGCATGCGATCGTCTTCGTCGCTATCGCCGCTGCCGCTGCCGACAGGTACGAGGTGAATGTCCATGATCGGCAAACGCGACATCACAAACGATCGAAGCGAACGAACATCGACCGGCGAGTCGATCGCCTTAAAAACTCTTATGATCAGCTTTTCCAATTCCGGATTGCTAATAACGATCTGTGCATCGCCCGTGCAGCCGACCATTCGCGTATCGCGATGGTGAAAGGACACCACCTTGACCCGCTCGTCCATCTCCTGAACGTCGCGACGCGTCTTCTCGAACCGCCAATCGGCGAGCCCGTAAAGACGGTCGGCGAGGCGACGGTGAGCTTCGGGATTGCCGATATTATCAAATCTCTTAAAGGTCTCGCTCGTCTGAATGAGCGTCGAGATACGGCGGGCCAACCGGTACGACTCGGGGTAACGCTTACGCAGCTCGGCCGTGAGCATATTGGTCAGCTCGATCTGGCTGATCTCTGCCTCGATCTCCGGGTCGGACATTTCCGTGTCGATGTAATGCTGAAAGCGGTCTTTGCTCAGGAGAGCGACGAAAAGCTCTTGAGTAAGGTCTGTGTACGCATTGTACTTACCTTCCTCGACGAGGAAACCGGCACGCTTCGACGCGCGTACAAGCGGATGCGACGATACGATGCGGTGCAGTTCGGTCCAGATCTGGTTAACGTCCGAGGTCTTAAGACTCTCGTTCCACTTACCCACCTTGACCTGCTTATTCTGGATCGAACGCGGGAGCCGGTCCTTTTGTTTAACTTCGTTCATAATGAGCCTTTCCGTCGTGATTGTCCGTATCGAGTCGCGAGGATCAAAGTTGCGCCGAGAGCACCGTATCGCTCATTCGTCGAGCAAACGATCCGACCTTCGATGCACGCAACTTTGCCTATGGTTGCGACGCAATTTCGTCCTACGCGATTGATTTTTCTTTGGTAGAGATTTGGCTTGATCGCTTGCCGAGCAGCAATGCCGATCTGGTTAAGGCAGGATGCGAGATGTGTGCTTCCCACTACCTACAGTTAAGATAGTAACAATTATTTGCAGTAAGCACAACCATTTTGTGTAATGTTGTATATTGTTTATACACTTTCCATAAATAACTGTATCTATTGGGCTTAGAGTGCTATGAGGTGACCGTTGGATGCTTTTTTCAGAACTTTCGCTCTTTTTCTCCACTTAGAATTGGAAGGTTTCGGTCATTACGGATTTACTTTTGATGTAGCAAAGAAGAGTTGTCCGTCCGCCTCCGGGTCGTGGTGCGTCTAGTGATTTCTATGTTTTCATCAAAAATGTCCGGATTCTATAAAAACGAGACCTGCCCCACATCGCACGAGCTGCTCGAATTCCAGAATGGCGAGTCCGACCCGACTGGCGGCCGCGAGATTCGCGTACATCTGTCGTCGTGCGAATTTTGCTCGGCCGAGGTTGAGTTTTACTCTCACTACCCTCATGCAGACGCCACACCCGAGCCAACCGAGGCCGCCCAAATCCCGGCCCCGCTCTTCGAACTCGCCGAAGCCCTATTAAAGAACCGCCAAGCTGACGCCTCATCCTTAAACGCTCTCCTCAAAGATAAGAAGGGTCTCGTCATGGACAAGTGCTAAGCAGTCGTCGAAAGCCGCTATATTCCGTTATTATTCGCCGTTGCCCATCTTCTCGATCAGTTCGGGCCACCTGGTGTCTTGACGGAGGGTTGTGAGATTTGGGTCGCCTTCGAAATGGGGTTTGTTTTCGTTGCCTAGCTTGACGGCTTTGCCTAGCCATTTAAAAGCCAGGTCTTTGTCGCCAAGCAGAGCGTAGGTTGAACCGACCCAATAGGCCATGTCGTGGTCGGCACGCGATATGGCGAGGGCCTCGGGCGTTAGTTGGGCAAGAGCTTCCTCGGTGCGGCCTGCACCGGCCAGGAATTCCGCACAGAGCGGCTTTATGCCGTCCATTCGCGGATTGTCCTTGAGCACACTTAAGATCCCATTGATGGCTTCATCCTTTTTGCCCTGATAGTACCAGACGGCTGATCGAAAGATCTTGATCATCGGATGGTTCGGTTCGACCCTAGATCCCTTATCTAGTTCTTCGATCGCTCGATCGTATTCTTTGCGATAAAGGAAAATTCGCGAGCGGTTGTACGCGGCGACGGCACGCGCCGCCGGGTCGAGACGCGAGAGTTTTTCAAACGCCTTTAGCGACTCTTCGTATTTGCCGTCGAGACGATTTATAACACCTGTAACAAAATACAGTGCGGCGTCGTTTGGAAATTGCTTTTGGAGCAATTCGATCTCGCTGCGGGCTTTTTTCTTTTCGCCACGGGCCATGTAGATCATGACCATGAGTACGCGGGCCTCGACTACGTTTGGGTCGTAGAAAAAGGCTTTGCTAAACGCGGCTTCGGCGTAAGTGTAATCTTCTGGTTCGCCAAGGCCCTTGAACACGCGGTTTGCGTAACACGCGCCGAGGCCGCTGTATGCGAGGGCAAAGTGGGTGTCGAGTTCGATGGCGCGTTTGAAATTGACGATCGCAGCGTCGCAATCTTCGGCGTCGATCGTGCGGAAAATAAAGCGTCCAAAGTGATCGCGGCCACGAAGGTATTCTTCCCACGCATCTGCATTTTCAGTTGCCCGCTTTCCGAGTTTCTCAGCCTCCAGATCGGTGAGTTCGAGCCGTAGCCCTTCGAGAATTCGCTGTGCGATGCCGTCCTGCAGGGCGAGAATGTCGCTGCCCTCGGCGTCTATGCGGTCGCTCCATAAGATGTCGCCGGTGAGTACGTCGAGCAATTGTGCGGTGACTCGCAGCTTTTCTCCGGCCCGCAGAAACCCGGCCGACAACACCGCGTGCACCCGCAATTCCTTGCCCGCCTCGCGCGGATCGATCTCTTTTCCCTGATATTTTGCGATCACGCTGCTTGGCCGAACTATGATTGAGCGGATCTGGGCAAGCTCGGTGATCACTGAGTCGGCAAGCGCGAATTCGTAGAAGCTTGACGCCGGATCGCCGCTCATATTTTGAAACGGCAGGATCGCGACGCTCTTTTTCTCGGTGCCGGTCGCGGTCATCGAGATGTCCGGTGAAAACGACGGAGCGCTCGTCGAGATGACTGACGGGAAAGACTGCGACGAACTCGACGATTCGGGAACCGAGTTGCCGGTGAACCAATTGAGCATTCGTTTGACTGTGCCGCCGTCGGCGTGGGACGGAGCGAAGGTATCGCCGGGCATCAACTGGGCGCCGGCGACCTGCTGCATTACCGCGCGAAGCTCGTCGCGCATCGTCGCGATCTTTTGATAACGGTTCTTCGGATCTTTGGCGAGAGCCTTGTCGACGATCACCTGTAGCTGAACGGGAACTGCCTCTTTGCGCATCTCAGCGATCGGTTTTGGCGTTCCGTACAGCACCTGATGCCGCACGTCGATGACCGTCTTGCCCTGAAATGCCCAAATACCGGTCAGCATCTCGTAAATGAGGACGCCGGTCGAGAAAATGTCGCTGCGATGGTCGGCACGTTCGCCCTTCGCCTGTTCCGGAGCGGCGTAAGTGGCGGTGCCGTACGGAATTCCGAGTTCGGTGATCTCGTTTCGATCCTGACCGCCTGTCTGATCGGCGTGGTCGTCCTCGAGCAATTTTGCGAGGCCGAAATCGAGTATCTTCACCTGGCCCGCGTCAGTGACCATGATATTGCCGGCCTTGATATCTCGGTGAATGATGTTCTTGGAATGTGCGTACGCGAGTGCGTCGGTGACCTGGATGGCGATTGAAAGGGCACTCTTCAGAGCAAGGGCTCGACCGCTGACGAGCTGTCGGACATTCTTGCCCTCGACGTACTGCATCGCGATATAGAAGACGCCGTCGGCTTCGCTAAAATCGTAGATGGTGCAGATATTCGGATTATCGAGCTGTGAGCAGAGCTGGGCTTCGCGTTCGAAACGGCGAAAGTTTGCAGTCTTTTGCGTGAGTTCGGGAGGAAGAACCTTGATCACCGCCGAGCGGTTGAGCTTGGTGTCGAGAACCTTGTAAACCGTGCCCTGACCACCTGAGCCGATCTTTTCGAGGATCTTGTATTGGTTAATTTGTGAACCAACCATAAAGAAGTGCGGAGTTGTGAGTTCGGAGTGCGAAGTCACAAATCCGAAGAACGACGGTTCCGCTTACAGTGGAAGCTTAAGTCTATATCGTGAATTCCGCATTCCGCAATCTGCACTCCGCATTTTTTTTCCGTCCGGCTAACTGCCAGCTCAATCCGGGTGGACCGTTCAGCCACGCGGCGGGTCGCCCCAGCCCGAACCAATATAGGCACCATTCTCTACGATGCACGGCACGGTCGGGTCGCCGCCCGAGAGTTCGAGCATCTCACGCTGCCGCAGCTTGTCATTTTGGGCGTCGTGATCGGTAAATGCAACGCCGACCCCGGCGTAATGATCGCGAGCCTGCTGACAATACGGGCAGCCCGGTTTTGTGTACATCACTATTGCCATTGTTCAAAATTACACCTTTTGGATAAGATAATCTAGCCCGGATTAGTCGGAACCACCTGTGTTAGCGGGTGGCGATAACTTAAGAAAGCAAGTCCGCCCGCTTACGCAGACGGTTCTGACAAATATGACGTTGCCCGACATCTTTAAGCCATACAGTAAGCTCATCGAGATCGAGATACTCAGCGAAAAGCATATGGTCCCGGAGAATAATTCGCTTCTCCGCTGCTTTCAGTTTCTCTCGATGGAAAGTATTTCGTACGGCGACTTTTGCTGGAACGGCGAATGTCTAAATTGTCAGGTCTGGATCGAGAACGGGGACAAAGAGAAGGCCGTCATGGCGTGTCGCACCGATGTTGTTGAGGGGATGAAGATAGTACGCATCGCAGATGGCATCGATCTCACTGACGAGTAGACCAACACGCGAATTGATAGAATCTAATTATGACCAAAGTAGCTGCTGCATTGGATGCGGTTCAGGAAAAGTATTCGGTGTTAAAAAATTTGCTTAGGCCGAAGTTGGCCGAGGGCCTGATAGTGGCGTTCTCAGGCGGCGTTGACAGCGCATTTTTGACGTGGGCCGCCGAGCGGGAACGTCGCCGCTCGGGCGGACGCCTTGCGGCTTTGACAACGCTAAGCGAGAGTTTCTCACGCACTGAAAGGGCAGACGTAGAGCGATTTATCGAGGTACAGGGCGTTACGCACTTTTGGTTTGAAAGCAAGGAATTGCTGAACCCTGAGTACGTCGTCAACGACAGCAACCGCTGCTTTCACTGCAAGACCGAGCTGTTCACTATCTGTCACGAAGCCGCCAAAGATCATAATTTCAAATGGATCGCTTACGGATACAACGCATCGGATGGCGGCGATTTCAGGCCCGGACATCGAGCGGCTGTCGAGCATTCGATCTTGTCACCGCTTGCGGATGCAGGACTGACGAAAAATGACATTCGCCTATTGATGAGTGAGAACGGCCTCGAAATGGCAGACAAACCGGCCAGCCCGTGCCTGAGTTCGCGGTTGATGACGGGCGTGTTTATCACGCCGAAGAAGTTGAAAGACGTGGAAGACCTGGAAGCGATCTTACGCGAAGGCGGCCTTAGGGTCTTCCGTGTTCGTCTGCACGAAGAAGGCGTCGCAAAATTCCTACGCCTTGAGGTTGCACCCGACGAGATGGCCCCGGCGTTGCAGCTTCGCGACAAACTCGTCTCTGAGGGTCTCGCCCGAGGCTACAAATGGGTAACGCTTGATCTGGCGGGTTACAAAGTGGGCGGTGGAAATCTGATCGCAATATGAAGGACACCGAACTATTTGACCTGCTAGAGAGCGTAAAACGTCAGGAAATATCGTCGAGGGAAGCTCTCGGTATTCTACAAAACGCGCCATTTCGTACTACAAATCTGCCCTTTGCCGATCTCGACCATCATCGAAGCCTGAGGCATGGCATCGGTGAGGTCGTTTACGGAGAGTCAAAAGACGCCGAGCAAATAATTTCGATTGTCGGGCATCTTTCGCAATCGGGGCAGACGGTTTTGGTGACGCGGCTCGACGGAGGGAAGATCGCTGCGATCGAGGCCGCATTTCCCGACGGTCGTACGAATGCAACGGCCCGTACTTTTATTCTGAACGCCAAGACAGCCAGGAATTCGACGACTGGCGAACCATTTGTCGCCGTGCTGGCGGCAGGTACAAGTGACGCTTACGCGGCAGAAGAAGCGTGCGAAGTTTGCGTCGCCATGGACACACCATTTGAGAAATTCTATGACGTGGGCGTCGCCGGTCTGCACCGGCTGTTGGATAAGTACGACGCCGTTAACAAGGCTTCGGCGTTGGTTGTCGTCGCCGGGATGGAAGGCGCATTGCCCAGCGTCGTCGGCGGATTATTTGGCAAGCCGATCTTTGCGGTGCCGACGAGCGTCGGGTACGGGGCAAGTTTTGGCGGTATCGCGGCGTTATTGGCGATGCTTAATTCATGTGCGGCGGGCATTTCGGTCGTCAATATTGATAACGGTTTTTCTGCCGGGTACGCGGCATGTCAGGTCGTTCGTGAGATAAAGAGAAATTCGAATGAGTAAGGCATTGTTTTTGGAAAGCGTTGCCGGTGTGGCGGGCGATATGTTTGCTGCGGCATTTGTCGATGCGGGTCTGGTTACGGCGGAAGAGCTTAGTGACCTCGCAGCAAAGCTGGGGCTCGATGGCGTATTGGTCGAGATCGAGAGCGTGATCAAAGCTACCGTCAAGGCGACTCACATCAAGGTCAATTTGCTCGACGAGAGTTGGAAGACGAACTTCGGCGCCAATCACGTGCATGAACATCATGTGCATGAGAATACTAATCTTTTGCTCGGTGACGATGTCGCAAGACACTGGCACACGCACTATACGGACATCGATGGCTTGGTCGAGAAGTCGTCGTTAGACCCTACGACAAAAGAACTCGCCCGAAAGATATTTCGCTCGCTTGCCGAGGCCGAGGCCGGTGCTCATGGGATCGCTGTCGAAAAGGTTGCTTTTCACGAAGTCGGCACGATCGATTCGATCCTTGATGTCGTGATGGCGGCCTACTGCATCAGCAAGGTCGCAGCGGACAAGATATATGCGACACCGATAAAGACAGGCCGTGGAACCGTCACGATGCAGCACGGTACGCATCCCGTTCCGCCACCCGCAAGCATTCGGCTACTGGTTGGTTTGCCGATAACTAAAACTCCTGTGGCTATCACCCGCGAGAACGTGGAGCTCTCGACCCCGACTGGCATTGCTATTCTCAAGGCACTTTCACCTCAGTTTGTTGCGGAAATACCTTCAGGCACTCTCCTAAATCAGGGTATGGGCGCCGGAACGATGGATCTAGGCAGTTATCCAAATGTGTTTCGGGTATCGCTGCTCGAAACGTCTTCGGAGCCGGTAGATCTTCCATATGAGTCCGATCGCGTGGTCGAGATCGTCTGTAACATCGATGACGACACCGGCGAACATCTGGCCTGGATGGCCGAGACGCTCATGCAGGAAGGCGCTTTGGACGTCTGGCAAACAACGGCGACGGGCAAGAAGGGGCGAGTGGTCGTGTGTTTTTCGGTATTGGCGGAGGAAAACGCCTGGCGGAAGTTCGCCGATTGGATCCTCAGAAACAGCACCACGTTTGGACTCAGATACAGAACGTGGGACAGGCTTAAATTAGCGAGAGAATTTGAGTTGCGCGAGACGGTAAATGGAATCGGCAACCATAAACTTGGTTTCACGACCGATGGTGAAAAGCTGAAGGAAAAACCCGAATTCGATGATCTGAAAAAGCAAACTCCTTAATACTTCGGCACGCTCGGATCGACATCGTTTGACCACGCTGTGATCCCGCCGACGAGGTTAGACAGCGGACCGGTGAAGCCGCGTTGCTGCATGGCCTCGATCGCCCGTGCGCTGCGGCCGCCCATTTTGCAGTGGATGACAGTTTCGCGTGACGGGTCGATCTCGTCCATGCGGGCGATGACTTCACCGAGCGGGATAAGTTTCGCTCCGTCGATGCTTGCGAATGCGTATTCGTCAGGCTGGCGGACATCAATCAGTTGAATATCTTCTCCTGCATCCATTTTTGCCTTTAGTTCGGACGCGGTCATTTCTTGCATATTATTGGTTCCCTCGAAATAGGTAGTTAAAAGATAATCTTATCATTCTATAGCGCTGAATCAGCAAGATCGTACTTGTGTTCTTGGGTGGCCCTGCAAGAAAAATGAATTTGATCGTGTGAGGCTGTAACCAATTCAACGAAATAGAATGACCAAAACGCTGCGAAAGTCATCGCTACCAAGCAGTTACGGCTACGCATTGATTGACAAATCTTTACATAGTAAGGGTGCCGACACGCACCCGAAGTGATATAAAATACGATACTTAAGGCGACTATCTATGTGGAATTCACGTACAGGATCGTTTCTATGCGCGGCCATTGCAGGGGCTGGTTTGGCGTGCGGTTCGTTGGGCGGCAATCGCGCCTCGCGCTCAAACGCCAATGCCGACACCGATTCAACTGCCCCGACTATCGCGATCACGGTGGGTAAGAGCGAGTCACGCGACGTGGCTTCGTTTATACAAGCGACCGGCAGTTTAGAGGCGGACGAGAAATCTGATATCGCACCAAAGACCGCCGGAAAGATCGCGAATATCGGCGTCAATGTCGGCCAGTTCGTTTCGACCGGTGCACTTGTCGCGAAGATCGATGACCGCGATGCTCGTCTTCAGCTATCGACCGCACAGGCGGCGGTCAAACGTGCGCAGGCGGGTGTTTTACAGGCCGAGGCCCGGCTTGGGCTTGGGCGTGGGCGTGGAAGTGCGTTCAATGCATCGACGATCCCCGAAGTTCGGGCCGCAAATGCCAATTATGAGCAGACGCTTGCCGAGCTAAGGCAGGCCGAGGCGAACGAAAAGCGTTACCGGGAACTGACTGAAACGGGCGATGTCGCGATGATAACGTATGAGCAGTTTCGCACCGCACGCGACACCGCGCGTGCCCGTGCAAATTCCGCCCGGCAACAGCTCGATGCGGCGATCAACACCGCCCGGCAAAGCAACCAGGCGATCGCAAGTGCCAAGGCCGATGTCGAATCGGCGCAGACGCAGGTCGCCGACGCACAGCAGGCGATCGCCGACACTGTTATCCGAGCCCCGTTTTCCGGATTCGTCAGCAACCGGCCCGTTGCGGTCGGAGAATATGTCTCAAGTGCCTCCGTCGTCGCCACAATTCTGCGTACAAATCCGATCAAGATCCTGATCAAGGTTGCCGAGGCCGATGTGCCATACATCGGTGTCGGCCGGGGCGTTTCGGCGCAGTTTGACGCGTACAAGGATCGCAATTTCCAGGGCACCGTCACGGCCGTAAACCCCGCGATCGACCCGCTCTCGCGTTCGGCGCAGGTCGAGGCGTCGATAGAGAATGGCGACAACGCACTGCGGCAGGGAATGTTCGCTACGGTTCGAATCAATCGCGCAGGCGGCGGCAAGGCGGTGTTCATTCCAAAATCGGCAAGCCATACCGATCAGGCCACGCAGGCCTATCGCGTCTTCGTCATCGTCGAAGGCATCGCCAAACTTAGAACGGTTCAACTCGGGATCGAAGAGGGCGATTATATTCAGATCGTCGACGGTGTCAACGCTGACGAGACCGTTGCGACGAGCAATCTCGATCAGTTGTACGAGGGAGCGAAGGTGAGTTTTTAGTTATGCAATGGCTCGCTGAAATTTGTGTTCATCGCCCGGTTTTCGCGACCGTGATCGTTTTGTTTTTGACGGTCGTGGGCGGGTTCAGCTTTTTTACGCTTGGTGTTGACCGGTTTCCAAAGATCGATCTGCCGACGATCTCGGTTGGGACGAGTAATGCCGGGGCGTCGCCGGAAGAAATTGAGACCGAGATCACGGATGTGATCGAGGGAGCCTTGAATACCGTTCCGGGCGTTGAGGAAATGCGTTCGAGTTCGCAGCGTGGGCGTTCGAACGTCACACTAACTTTTAACCTCGAAAAAGACCCCGACGTTGCCTTTCAGGAGATCCAGCAGAAACTCAGCGGAGTCGTAAATCGCCTTCCCGAATCGGCCGATCCGCCATCGGCCCAAAAAAGTGACCCTGATTCGCAGCCGATCCTGATGTACACGATCAGCGCTCCGCGCGACATCATGGAGCTCACCGAGCAGGTCGAGCAGCTGATCCAAAAACGAATAGAGAGCTCCGATGGTGTCGGAGAGGTCTTTATGTGGGGATCGCGTTCGCCGCAGATCCGCATTAGCGTAAACCCCGACCGGCTTCGAGCATTTAATATCCCGGTGACCGATGTCACGGCGGCTGTCCGCTCGCAGAACCAGGAAATGCCCGGTGGCAATATTATCGAGGGCCGTCGTACGTTAGGCGTACGGACGATGAGCAAGCTGACCGAAGTCGAGCAGTTCAGCGACGTAGTGATCACCACTCGAAATGGCTTCCCGATCAAGATCAAGGATGTCGGAACGGTCGAAAAGACGGGCGGCGAACCCAGCTCGGCCGCATCGCTCGATGGCGTTCCTGCGGTCTCGGTCGGTGTCAGAAAACAGGCGGGCTCCAACACGATCGCGGTCATTGACGCGGTCAAATCGAGGATGGCGAACATCATCCCGAATCTGCCGCCCGATATGAAGATCGCCCTCATTCGCGATCAGTCCGAGTTTATCCAGAATTCGCTCACGGCTATCGAAGAGCATCTTGTGCTTGGTGGTCTCTTTGCAGCCATTGTCGTGTTTCTTTTCCTATGGAATTTTCGCTCGACCATCATCGCGGCACTCGCTATACCGGTATCGATCATTGCAGCATTCGCGGCCATTGCGGCATTTGGATTTTCGCTCAATCAGATGACGATGCTTGCTCTCACGCTGATGGTAGGCATCGTGATCGATGATGCCATCGTTGTGCTCGAAAATATCTACCGTTTTGTCGAAGAAAAGGGAATGCACCCGATGCAGGCGGCGGTCGAGGGGACGCGTGAGATCGGCCTCGCCGTGTTGGCGACAACGCTGAGTTTGCTCGCTGTTTTTATTCCGGTCGGCTTTATGTCGGGTATCGTCGGGCGATTTATGTCTTCGTTCGGCCTGACGGCGGCGGCGGCGATCGCAGTTTCCCTGATCGTTTCGTTTACGCTGACACCCATGCTTGCCGCTCGGTGGATCAAGGGGAAAGAAGGGGCGAAAGGGAGAAAGGGAGAAGGGGAGGCGGCTGTTGTAGAGACATTTGAGTTTTCGGACGATGTCGAACCCCCGACGACCGAAAACGAGCATTCGAGCGATTCTAAATCCGGTTGGTTTTACAGCAAGATCGACGGCACGTATACGTGGTTATTGCGCTCCGCGATGCGATTTCGTTGGGTTGTCGTTTTGATCTGTATCCTGACCGTAGCGTCGATAGTACCGCTTTATAAATACGTCGGCATGGCGTTTTTGCCGGATGAGGACGAATCCTTATTTCAGGTGAACATCCGCGGGCCGCAGGGGACTTCGCTCTCCGCTACACAATCTATCCTCGACCGCGTGGCCCGTGACATTAGGGCCGAGATTCCGGGTGTGAGGAATACGCTGGTGATGGCCGGATTTGGCCGTGGATCGGGCGGTGCAAATAGCGGGTTTATCAACGTCGCACTGCTACCAGTCTCGCAGCGCAAAAGATCGCAGGCAGATCTGATAAACCAGACTCGGAATATCGCAAAAAAATATTCGTCGAAAGACTATCAGGTAACGGTCTCGGCCTCATCGTCGATCGCGGGCAGCATCGGTCTCGGGCGGGGCGGTTCGGGTGTCGGTTTTTACATCGCGGGGCCTGACATGACAAAGCTAACCGAGTATGCAAATGCGATGGTCGATCAGATGAAGAAAGACCCGATCTATCGCGACCCGGATACGTCGATCGAGGTCGGCAGCCCGGAGATACGCGTAACTATCGACCGGACAAAGGCCGCTGATCTGGGTGTTCGTGCGGGCGATGTAGCACAGGCACTGAATATTCTTTCTGCCGGACAGATCGCGTCGACGTTTAGCGAAAATTCGAAACAATACGACGTCGTCATCCGGGCCGAGGAGCAATATCGCCGCGATCGCAGCAATTTCAGGTACTTCACAGTTGGATCTTCGAATGGCGGCACGGTAGATCTCGAACGCGTCGTAAAGATCGACGAAGGCACGTCGCCGTCGTCGATCAATCGTCTTAACCGCCAGCGTCAGGTGACCGTCTCAGCGGGTCTGCCGCCGAATGCATCCGAGTCGGACGCCGTCAACAAGATGCAAAAGATCGCCGCGGATCTGAAGATGCCAGCCGAATATGTGACGGGCGTTACCGGCCAGTCGAAGGAACTCGAAAAGGCATACAATGCATTTCTCTACGCGTTTCTGCTGTCGTTCGTTTTTATGTATCTGATCCTCGCCGCACAGTTCGAGTCGTTCATCCATCCGGTGACGATCCTTCTCACGCTGCCGCTGTCGGTACCGTTCGCACTGCTCTCGACGGCGATCGCCGGGCAGACGTTGAATATTTTTTCGGCCCTTGGGGTCTTGTTGCTCTTTGGTATTGTTAAAAAGAACGCGATCCTACAGATCGATCATACAAATACGCTCCGCTCACGCGGCATGAACCGCTACGACGCGATCATCCAGGCAAACCGTGACCGTCTCAGGCCGATCTTGATGACGACGATCGCACTGGTGGCTGGAATGATCCCACTTATCTTGGGCAGCGGCGCCGGTGCGGCAACAAACCGCTCGATCGGCATTTTGGTGGTCGGCGGTCAGTCGATGTGCTTGCTGCTGACGCTGCTCGCGGTGCCGGTGTTTTACTCGCTGTTCGATGATGCGAAAGAGACGACCGTGATGCGGTCGGTCTCGGATGGTTTTGGTCGACTGTTTTCTATTTTTAAGCGAAAGCGTCCCGCCATGGGCGACATTCATATCGAGGGAGACGAGGCGACACGCTGATTTTGATGTTTGAATTTCTCAGATCGCCGGGTCGAATCGCGGTGCAGCTAACGTCTGCGTTGGCGCTCGTGTGCGCATTTTCAGTCGCTGGCCTTGCTCAAACGCCGACCGCTACACCAACGCCGACCGTGCCCAGTGCCGATTCGCTTCCATCTCAGCCTTCGTTTGAAAAGCCTGTCCGACCAATGCCAAGCGTCGAACGAGTAGGCGTGAATTTAGCCGACCAACTCTCACTCACGCTCGACCAAGCCATCGAATTGGCTCTCAAAAACAACAACGACATCGATGCGTCTCGAAACACAGTACAGATCTCCGAATTCGGTTTGAAGGGCGCTCGCGGTATCTACGATCCGTTGCTCAATTCGCAGGCGTTCTACGAGAGCCGGACGACGCCGA
Organism: Acidobacteriota bacterium; assembly: GCA_031431415.1. Taxonomy (GTDB): domain Bacteria; phylum Acidobacteriota; class Blastocatellia; order Pyrinomonadales; family Pyrinomonadaceae; genus OLB17. The sequence continues at coordinate 15,499 of JANPDK010000030.1, forward strand.
CCGCCTCGACTATCGGCGGCGCGGTCAATGGGTCGGTGACGCAGAAGCAGTTTTTTAACGACCTTGGCCTTACTGGTTTCGTGCCAAAATTCGGCGGTTCGTACGATGCTATTTTTACACAAGCCCGAACAAACACCAGTAACCGTAACGCAACACTCAACCCGCAATTTCCGACTAACTTCACGCTGACTTACACCCAGCCGCTTTGGCGAAATCGTGCTTTTGACAGCAATCGCCGCTCGATCGAGATCGCCAAGAAAAACGTCGAGATATCGGATTTGCAGCTTCGCCTAAGTGCGATAACCGTTATTTCGAATGTTGAACAAGCGTATTGGGATCTTGCTTTTGCGATGCGGAATCTTCAGATGCAGACGGATACACTGAGGCAGGCAAAGGAACAGCTTGAAAGCAACAAGCGACTCGTTGATAAGGGCGTGCTCGCCCCGATCGAACTCGTCGCTGCAAACTCACAGATAGCTACATTCGAACAGGCCATCTATATAGCTCAGGAAAGCGTAACCCGTGCCGAGAACACGTTAAAGACGTTGCTTCTGCCAGATCGCACGTCCGCTGAATGGTCACGTCCCCTTACGCCGGTGACGCCGCCCGCCATCGCGGCGCCGCAGATCGGTCTTGAGGTCGCTGTAACCGAGGCCCTCAAGAATCGACCGGAGATCACGCAACTCGCGACGTCGGCCGAGATAAATCAGATCGACCAGCGTTTCTATCAAAACCAGACCAAGCCGCAGATCGACCTCGTAGGTACGTATACGTCGGCAGGGCTTGCCGGTGCTCCGAACCCGCTCTCGTCAGGAACGGTTCCGGAAAACCTTAAGGGCGGCTATTTTACTTCGCTCGGCAATCTACTCGCTCAGGACTACCCGACCTACCGGGCCGGCGTGCAGATCTCGCTCCCATGGGGCAATCGAGTTGCGAAAGCTAATCTCGGCCGCTCGCTCGTCGAGGCAGATCGTCTTGCCAACAATCGGGCACAGACCGAACAGATCATCCAAGCAGAAGTCAGAAATGCTATACAGGCTCTACGCTCCGCCGAATCGCGACTTACCTCCGCAACGGAAGCACGCGCCGCCGCCGAGGAACTCTACGCCAGCGAACAACGCCAGTTTCGTGTTGGCACAACGACTTTCTATCTCGTTCTCCAACGCCAAACAGAACTAACCGCTGCCCGGGGCCGCGAACTCCTATCCCAAACCGATCTCAATAAGGCCATATCTGAATTTCAAAGAGCGATCGGCACGACGCTGAGTGCGAACAACGTGACGGTTACAAGGTAATTCCGACACAGAAAAGCGAGCCGATCAAGGCCCGCTTTTTCCTATTAATATCAAAACCAATTATTTCTTCACGATCTTCGACAGATCGACCGGTTCGGCTGGCAGGAAGTGCCGTGGGTTGATCGGTTTGTCGTTGAGGCGGAGTTCGTAGTGAAGGTGCGGGCCGGTCGAGCGACCGGTCGAGCCGACGTAGCCGATGAGCTGGCCGCGTTGGATAGTGTCGCCGGCAGTTGCATCTATCTTGGACATGTGGCCGTAGCGGGTGACGAGGCCGTTGCCGTGGTCGATCTCGACCATGTTGCCGTAGCCGCCCTTGTAGCCAGCCGAGATGATCGTGCCGTTGGCCGGGGCCATGACGAGATCGCCGCGTTCGCCATCGATGTCCATGCCGGGATGGAATTCGTACGAGCGGCCACCGAATGGATTACGGCGAAAGCCGAATTCGTTATTGATCTTGCCGAGGTGAGCCCACATGGTCGGCAGATTCACCGGGTTTGATGTCCGCTCGATCTGGCGAAGGAGATTCTCAAGCTCGGTGTTCTCACCGTCGGCTTCGTTATCTTCCTCGGGACCGCCGCTATTAAACGCTAATTCGTTTGCCTGCGGACGCGAATAATCAATTGTCTCGATCTGTTCCGTCGTTGCCGGTTCGGCCGCGATCTGGGTTGTTAGTGTATTAGCGGCTGTTTCTGCTATTTGAGGATTGCTAAGTATAGTTCTCAGACCAAATGTAAGTGTGGAAATGCCTGCGATCAAAAACAAACCGACGGTGCCAAAGTGCAAAATGCGCTTGGAAACCGCAACACGTTTAATATAAATCCGATCCTTGGATGAATGCGATAAAAGAAAAGCGTACGCCTTGTCGTTTTTCTGCATTATGTCTCTATAAGCTCCTTTTAATGATCTTTCGCACCAGAAACTTAACGTTCCTAGTACTTGGAATCACGCAAGAATAGCCGCGAGCGACTAACGCGAAACCTGAAACAAGAGTCAAGCACAATAAACAAACCAAACTCTCGCCGTTTGTGGGATAACCGCCTGAAAACTTCCGAGCATTTAATTTACTCAAATATACGGAACCTTAATAAAAACATAAACGGCCGCTGAACGCAAGCCGTCAATAGTCAAACCACAGCCGGGGCTTATGGTTCTGATAAACAAAATTATTGGATCAGCTCGATCGGCGCTTGTCCTGCCACGCCCGAAAGATCATAAATCCGACGGTTGCAAAGACTGCGATGAAGGCAAGAACTATCAGCAATTTGATCGCGATGGCGATAAATCCGACAAAGCCGATCAAGGCTTCAAGCAAGGCGATCACGAGGGCGATCACAACCAAAATACTACTGACGATGCCCGTTGCTTTTAACATAAAAACTCCTTGATCCAGGTTCAGAGTGCAAGCTTTAGCTTGTTTCTGAGATCGGAGCAACAAGCTAAAGCTTGCACTCTGAACTCTATCCAATATCCCGCCAGCTACCGCTTCTCGATCGGTCAGCAAAATCGTTCGGGGCGTAGTTTGCTTCCTGATAACGCGGCTGCGTCAGGGCAAAGCTGGTCGATGTGCCAGTGCCGCCCCATTCGGCTGCCGCTTTCTTCGGTTTAAATATATAACCGCGAAGTACGTAAACACCAAGCCCGATGAGCACGAGCGGTAAAATACCACGCATAAGAAAGCCGAGATTGAAGACGCGTTGGAACAAAAACAGTACGCCGATGACGGTGAGAATGCCGCCCCACAATCTAGGATTGCCTGAGAAACGTTTGACCAAAATATCGTCAGCGACATCGGGCGTCAGGCCGGAGCGGATCATCTGAGCCGTTCGATACGAGTCGAGTGCGGAGAAAAACCACATTCCGATAAAGCCGAACACAAACAGCGGCGTTCCGATTCCCGCCGACAAAACCGCAAGCTGAAACAAACCGACAAATACACCAAAGTAAACAAAACCTTTTACGATCTGACCGTTGTACGCGGCTCCGAGGCCGGGGCAAAGCATAGAGAGCAGCGTGGCGATCACCGGCGAGGTTCGTTTCTTGACGAACGGCACATGATTCGTGCGTGTTTGCTGTCTGAGCAGATCGACACCCATAACGATACAGTCCTGGCAGAAGGGAAATCCCTTAATGCGGTGATCGCATGCCGGACACAGCGGTCGGCCGCATCCGTTGCAACTCACCACTGCCGCGTTATGTGTGTGATAGGCACAATTCATCTATTTCTGTTCCTCAATGCTGGCTACAGGTTTGCCGTTCCAGGCGTCGGCACTTTGCTGATAAGTTTGTTCGGCAAGCTCTACGCTCGTCTGATAAACGCCAGCCAATGTTCCATCGGCCGAGACTGTCTGACTAAAAACGAGAAACGCGAACGTCAGCATCATCGCCACCGGTGCAAGTTGTGGAATGCCCGGAATACGCATACCGCTAAGCCATTCGCCGGCACGTGCCGCGAGCGATTTTTTAGCAACCGCAGGCAAACCCAGGCCACTCGTCAGGTTCACGATCCTTTGATTCAAGCCCGCAGGAACCTCAAGCTCGTCCATCTTATATGTGTAGCAAGCCGCGATCGAGCGAACGACCATGCCGGGCAGGTCTTCGCACGACGTGCAGAGAGCAGCGTGGCGTTCCCAACGGTGGAATATCTGTGCGGGTAGAAATCCATCGAGATAATCGGTCAGCGAACCTTCAAAATCATCGCACGGCATCGCCGTCTCAGGCATCGTCATCGAAAGAACGCGTGCCTCAAGCCTTACAAGCGGCGTCGCCGGAGAAGAGATATTGCGGCAGGCCTCGAGCGAATCCTTAACGTCATTAAGCAGCGAGTGACAAAGCGGGCAGGACAGGGCGTGGGATGCAACGGACTTATGTGCCGTGCTCGCCAGCGTCTTATCAAGATAATCGGTCAACAGTTCCTCGAACGTCGAACAATTAATGATGTTTTCCTGCTCCTTTATCATAAATTCAACCCCTTGCTTAAATAGTCACAACTCTCATCCTTCTCAATATCTTTGCCAACTCAATTCGGCCGCGATTTATTCGCGATTTGACCGTTCCCTCCGGGATTTTCAATACATCGACGATCTCCTGATAAGTCAGTTCTTCGATGTCGCGGAGTATCACGCAGGTTTTCAGGTCGTCGGGCAATTTATCGATGCCTTCCTGGACCTGGCCGGCGAGTTCCTTACGTTCCATCTCGCGATGGGCCGAGGTTCCAGCGGCACGAAGGTGATATTGGTGGTCGTCCACCGCATCTGCCATCGTGTTCTGCGGATTACGCTGGCGGTGCCGGTAATCGTCGATTATCAAATTGCGTGCGAGCCGCATCAACCAATTCGCGAGATCCCCTTGTTTAGGATCGTATTGGTCCAAAGACCGGTAAACGCGAATAAAAACATCCTGCGTAAGGTCCTCGGCCGCGTCGGGACTGGAGGTGAAGCGGTATGCGAGATTGAAAATGCGTCTCGAAAAAGCCGAGACAATATCCTCCCATGCCGCCCCGTCGCCCGACCGGGCACGCTTGACGAGATCCGCTCCATTAATTTCGGTTACAGCCTTTACAGCTTCCAACTTAAGTTCTCCCGAAACCTTACTTGACTAACCAAAGCCCAAAACCTCGCCTTGTCAATGATGGTTACGAGGTTTGACGATCGAAAGTTCCAACAAAAAGATAGCAGAAATCGACGAAAATTCCATCGAAAAGAAGTATTAATGGCGTCTTTCCCTGGCCGCATACTTCTAAAGGTTAAGTCCCCGTCCTATTTCGATCAGAGCGGGCGAACAGCATACGTTTACTAGTGTTTTGCGGTCGCGGATCATTTCTTCGTCAGCTTCAAATGTGTTTAGCAGGGAATCGAATATCTTACGAGCGTTCGGATCGGTTGGTTTTTGCAGGCTGTAATGAATCCATTTCCCGTCGCGGCGGCCCACTACGAGGCCCGCGCGCTTGAGATATGATAGATGGCGAGAAATTTTGGGATTGTTGGTCTCCAGAGCTTCGGCGAAAAAGCATACGCACACCTCGCCGTCGCGCATTAGGTTGAGCAACCTTAGCCGCGTGCGGTCGGCGAGGGCGGCGAATAGATCCTCGAGTTTTGCATGGCCGATGTCTGACATATTTGACCGTATTTACCCGTCCGTTCTGCGAGCATTCTCAATTGTAAATTGTAAATTAGCCAATTGTTAATTGGAAGAATCCATTCTTCCAATTGCCTAATCTTCCAATTTCCAATTGACAATGATCGCTCCTATGGGAGAAGTGTCGCAAAAAGATCATATCATATTTCATTTATGGCTTGACATAAATGTTGATCCGGTATATTCTCAGGACTACAATTACGGCTAGACGTAATTGACACTTGCGATAGGAGAAATTTTATGACCGCAATCAATACATTAAAAGCACATTTGGCAATGAACGTGAGCGATGTCGTGACGAGTATCGAGTTTTACAAAAAGATGTTCGGCATCGAGCCGAGCAAGGTGCGGACGGGTTATGCAAAATTTGACGTGCAAAATCCGCCGCTTAATCTGACGTTGAATCAGAACGCATTTGAGGGAAAAGGTGCGTTGTCGCATATGGGAATTCAGGTCGCGGGAACCGAGGACGTTGTCGCTCTCCGCGATCAGTGGAAAGAGCGCGGCCTCACTCCGCGTGAAGAAATGCAGACGACCTGTTGCTATGCATTGCAGGACAAGGCTTGGGTTAACGATCCGGACGGCAATGAGTGGGAAGTTTTTGTTGTGCTGCAGGACAATCTAGCCGAGGCGAAGAGCAACGACGCGTCGTGCTGCGTGCCGACATTTACAAATATCGAGGGCAAAAAACAGGAAGTTGCGACGGCTTGTTGCTAGAGGTATTCTCTGCGTTCTCCGTGGTCTCTGCGTCTAGATGATTTAAACGCGGAGGTCGCTGAGGACGCAGAGAACGAACCGGATATGAATTTTAGGGACAAATTTGTTATGACAAACTGCCATCTTCGAAGTGCATGCAGGGAGGACGCGGATCGCAAAGCGATCAAGTCCTTGTTCGATAGGGAATGGGAAGTATTTGTTGTAAAACGCGATCCGGCGACCGGTAAATATCGCGGACATACGCTTTGCTGCGAAACAGCGAGCGTGCCAACTAACTATGGTAGATCTTCCGAGACGGCTTGTTGCTGAATTTTTGGGGACGGCGATACTTCTGGCGGTCGTTGTCGGTTCGGGCGTCATGGCCGAACGGCTCGCGGGCGGCAATGATGCGGTTGCTTTGATTGCAAATACATTTGCGACCGGCGCGGCTCTTTTCGCATTGATACTCTCTTTCTCACCAGTTTCCGGGGCACATTTTAATCCGGCGGTGACTCTGACCGAATTGCTGGCGAAGCGGATCTCGGTAACCAATGCGGTCGCGTATCTTGCCGTGCAAACCGCAGGGGCAGTCGCAGGCGTCATCCTCGCAAACGCGATGTTCGGCCTACCGCTCATCAATCTGTCGCAAAAAGCTCGAAGCGGCCCAACGCTGGCTCTGAGCGAATTCGTCGCGACCTTTGGCCTTGTGCTCATCATCGCTGCGTCGTCGCGTGTTTCGTCAAAATTTGCCGTTCCGCTCGCTGTCGCAGCTTACATTTCGGCGGCGTATTGGTTTACGCCGTCAACATCGTTTGCGAATCCGGCGGTTACGATCGCCCGTTCGCTGAGCGATACGTTCGCGGGGATTCGTCTGATGGATGTGCCCGTATTTGTAGCTGTGCAGTTTGTCGGAGCTGTCGCGGCGATGTATCTGTCGACGTGGCTCTTTGTGGGCCAGATCGCCGGGGCTGTCGATCAAGACTAAGAATATTGGAGCCGCAGCTTCATGAACAGGTCAGGCGACCTGTTCTACATATTTATTATGAAACGAGTTCTAATTTTGTGCACCGGCAATTCCGCTCGCAGCCAGATGGCTGAGGGATTGCTGCGGCATTTGGCGGGAGAGAAGTTCGAGGTCGAAAGCGCCGGTACGATCGCGAGTTTCGTCCGGCCTCAAGCGATAGCCGCAATGGCGGAGATCGGGATAGATATTTCGGGCCATCGATCGAAATGTCTCGACGAATTTTTCGGCGACGCTTTCGACTACATTATTACAGTTTGCGACAACGCCGCTGAGAATTGTCCCGTTTTTCCCGGCAAGGCAACTCGGATCCATTGGTCGTTTGACGATCCGGCCGAGGCTCTGGGGAGCGATGCCGAGCAGCTTGCCGTCTTTCGCCGTGTTCGTGATGAGATCGCGGAAAAACTGAACCGCTTTGTTGCGACAGCCAACTAACAGCAACATTCCATTTATCATTTTCCGCGAAATGCGTTAATCTTTTGTCCTTTGAGCTTTAACAAAAAAAGTTCTCTCGGAGACATTTGCGCAAATACGTTAAATTCATCGTCCTTGTCCTCCTCATGGTAGCCATTTTCTGGGTTTTTGGCAGAAATTTGGATTGGCAGGAGATCAGTGCCGCTCTTCGGAGGGCGAATCCGTACTACCTGATGCTCGCATTTATGGGCACTTGCCTCGGCTATTTCCTGCGGGCTGTTAGGTGGCGAGTGCTGCTTAGCCCAATCGTCGATGCGAAGATACGTGACCTTTTTGCGACTACGACTGTGGGATTTACGGCGATCCTGTTTGTCGGCCGGGCCGGAGAGATCGTGCGGCCAATGTGGCTGCCGATGCGGGACAAACGGATCAGGCCGAGCGCGGCTCTCGTCACGATCCTTGTTGAGCGGGTCTTTGACCTCGCATCGTTGATGGCGTTCTTCTCGATCAGCCTGATGTTTTTCCGAACACCCGAGGGGCGTGAGACTGAATTCGCTACTATCAAGCTGGCCGGCAACGTAATTATCGGAGTGATAGTTGCCGGGCTGATCGGCATGGTAATTTACCATCGCAATTCGGCCAAGATAATCAGCTGGGCAGAGCGGTTAACGGATCGAGGGTTTGTTCCCAAACGTCTGCGCTATATATTTCTCAGTTTGATGCGGAACATGGCAACCGCGCTCGATATCCTAAGAAGTCCGCGCCAGATACTTCTTGCGGCATTTTGGACTGCGGCTCTGTGGGTAGCGATTGCGATACCGACATGGCTGGTCCTGATGGCGTTCGGTCTTCCGATGACGTTTCTGGATTCCACGTTTGTAATGGGCGTTGCCAGCTTGGGTACCTTGATCCCGACGCCGGGCGGGGCGGCTGGAGCATTTCACGCGGCGACGGCGGGCAGCCTGATGATCCTCGGTGTCGAACGGGAGCAAGCGTTTGCTGTTTCGATCGTAATGCACCTGATCTATTTCGTGCCCGCACTCGTTTTTGGTTTATACTATTTGTTTCACGGTGATATAAGTATTGAAAAGTTCCGAAGTCTCCTCTCGAGCGAAAACGCCGAGAAAGAGATCGAATCGGATTCGCCGGATTTTGAGAAAGTGAATAGTGAACAGTGAAAAGGGAACAGTTTCCGAATCGAACTTTTCCGGCCGCCCCTATTCACTGTTAACTATTCACTGTTCACTATTTTATGCGCTGCCCATTTTGCTCACACATTGAGGATAAGGTTGTCGATTCGCGAGAGGCGAAAGACGGCGACTCGATCCGTCGTCGACGCGAATGCCTCGGCTGCGGGCGGCGTTTTACGTCCTACGAACGCATCGACGAGATCCCATACATGGTCGTCAAGAAAGACGGCAAACGGGAGACGTTCTATCGTGACAAGGTGATGTCAGGCCTGCTCCGTGCCTGCGAAAAGCGTCCGATCTCGATGACCCAGCTCGAGAAGATCGTCGACGAGGTCGAAAAAAATGTACAGGATTCGCTTGATCGCGAATTGATGACAACCGAGATCGGCAAAATAATCATGCGACGGCTAAAGGCTCTCGATAAGGTAGCGTATGTTCGTTTCGCGTCCGTCTATCTGGAGTTTGCCGATGTCTCGGAATTTATGTCCGAGCTAAAAGTTCTCGTCGGATCGCGCACCTCTGCGACCGAGGCTGCGAAGAAGAAAAAGAAAAAGTAACCACAGATGAACGCAGATAAACACAGATAAGAGTCTTTTCTCGATGTCTTATCTGTGTCCATCTGTGTTTATCTGTGGTTAATACCCTTCTTTTGCCCTTTCCGCTCCTTTCTCATAACATAAAAGGTTATGGTTGAACTCGACGAATTTCCTGTCGCTCTTTCCGAAGCCGAGGCTATCGAGCCAATGATACAGATTCCAGCCGAGCTGCCGGTGCTGCCTCTGCGCGACATTGTGATCTATCCGTTCATGATCGTGCCGCTATTTGTCTCGCGTGACCGCTCGATCCGGGCGGTCGAAGAGGCCCTCAACAAAGACCGGATGATCCTGCTCGTCTCGCAAAAAGACGTCAACAAGGAAGAGCCCGAGCAGGAGGATCTCTATACGGTCGGTACGGTCGCGATCATCATGCGAATGCTCAAACTGCCGGATGGCCGCATTCGTATTCTCATTCAGGGTTTGTCGCGTTGCCGCGTCGATAATGTGAGCGGCAGTGGTCAGTATGTCGTCTCAAATGTCACACCGATCAGCGAACCAATGGGCACGGAGAACACGCTCGAGGTCGAGGCGTTGGTGCGAAACGTGCGCGGTTCGATGGATCGTGCCGCAAGCCTGGGCAAGAATATCTCGCCCGAAGTGCTCGCCATCATAGCCAATCTCGATGACGCCGGTCGTCTGGCGGACCTTGCCGCGTCTAATCTCGAACTCAAGGTCGAGGATGCACAATCTGTTCTCGACATCGAAGAACCGATCCTTCGTCTGCGGCGTGTCAATGATCTTTTGAGCAAAGAGATCGATGTGTTAACCGTGCAGGCCGAGATAAATACGCAGGCACGGGCCGACATCGACCGCTCGCAGAGAGAATATTTTCTTCGGCAGCAACTAAAGGCGATTCAAGCCGAACTGGGCGATGGAAATGAGCTTTACGAAGAGATCGAGCAGTACCGTGACAAAATACTAAAAGTAAAGATGCCCGAAACCGCCGAGGAAGAATCTCTGCGTCAGCTTAAGAAGCTCGAACGGATGCATCCCGACACAGCTGAAACGGCTACGTTGCGAAATTGGCTCGACATCATGACCGATCTGCCGTGGTCAAAAGCTTCGAAGGATAATCTCAATCTCAAGAAAGCCGAGCGAATCCTCGAGGAAGACCACTACGGCCTCGAACGCGTTAAGGAACGTATGATCGAGTCGCTCGCCGTACGCAAACTTCGTGAGAAGCCAAAGGGATCGATCCTGTGTCTCGTCGGCCCTCCGGGTGTTGGTAAAACATCGCTCGGACGCTCGGTCGCGAGGGCATTGAATCGCAAATTTGTTCGTCTCAGCCTTGGTGGTTTGCATGATGAGGCCGAGATCCGTGGCCATCGACGTACTTACGTTGGTGCGATGCCGGGCCGCATTATTCAGGCGATCCAACAGGCCGGGACGAACAATCCGCTTATTATGCTCGACGAGATCGACAAGGTCGGGGCGGATTTTCGCGGCGACCCGTCGAGCGCTTTGCTGGAGGTTTTGGACCCGGAGCAGAACGCGTCGTTTCGCGACAATTACCTTGGGGTGACGTTCGACCTGTCGAATGTGATGTTCATGACGACGGCGAATATTCTCGACACCGTACAGCCCGCTCTTCGCGACCGTATGGAGACGATCTCGCTGTCTGGCTACACCGAGGAAGAAAAGCTTGAGATCGCGAAACGACATCTGATCCCAAAACAGGTCGAGGAAAACGGCCTCGACAAAGCGGACGTCAAATTTGATCGCAAAGCGATCGCCAAGATCATCTCGGAATACACACGCGAGGCCGGCCTCAGGCAGCTCGAACGCGAGATTGGCAAGGTCTGCCGCAAGGTCGCACGCGCCAAGGCGGAAGATGAAGCAACTTTCGCTCAGGTGCGTGTGACGGTCGATAACCTAAAAGCCTTTCTGCGAGTCTCCAAGATCTTCAACGAGGGTGCCCTCAAGAAAGATGAGATCGGCACAGTCACCGGCCTTGCATGGACGGCGGTCGGCGGCGAGATCCTGTTTATCGAGGCGCTGAAAACAAAGGGCAAGGGCAAGCTGATGCTTACCGGCCAGCTTGGCGAGGTGATGCAGGAATCGGCTCAGGCAGCATTTTCGTACGCCAAGGCGCGTTCGGTCGATCTCGGCATCGACGAACAGGTTTTGGAGAACTACGACATACATATCCATTTGCCCGAAGGAGCGATACCCAAGGACGGGCCGAGTGCGGGCATTACGATGGCGACCGCTCTGGTTTCGGTGCTTTCGCAGCGTCCGGTCAGAAAGGATGTGGCGATGACGGGCGAGATCACATTGCGCGGCAACGTCCTGCCGGTCGGCGGCGTCAAAGAAAAACTGCTGGCCGCTCGCCGTGCAAAGATCAAGACGGTCATCCTGCCCGAACCCAACCGTCGAGATATTGAGGAAATGCCACAGGAAGTTAAGGACGATTTGACGTTTATATTTGTGGAGAACGTGCGTCAGGTCTTCGACATCGCTCTCCGCGAGGCCAAAATAGTGGCCGAAAAGCCAAAGGCAAGGGTATTGAAAGCCGCATAAATCGCGGATGTTCTTATTTTATGGACACTTGCGGCGTTGACCGGTTTGGCGAAAAAATGGTATTCTCAATAGGTTAAGTTGGGCTCGGGTTGCCCGTTTGGGTGAATCGGAACTTTTTACCCGACTTGGCGTTAGAATTATTAATGAAATCAAGTATTTATAAGATTTTTTCGATCTTCGCAGTATTTTCGTCCCTGGTCACGCCATCGGTCGTGGCACAGGTGACGAGTTCGCGTTCGAGCAACGAAACGAGCACCGCTGAGGTAGCAAAAGCTCAGGATGCAGTAAAGAAGATACTCGATGACTCGGGGAATGCATTCAAAGAAGGCCTCGCAGCTTACGTTGGCGACAATCGAGCCATCGCCGGCGAGCGTTTTGATCGTTCGATCGAAGTTTTTCTTTTCTCGACGTTAAATATTCAGCGCGAAGCGAAGCTACAGAATTGCTATAACCAGCTTATCGAGACGATCTATCGCATCGAGTTTCCGGCTGATCATCAATTGCCACAGGTGCGTAGTCTCGCGATGACGTGCGGTTGGAATATCGACAACGGTATCTCGGACAACATTGCTCTCAAGGCGAAAGCAATGAACGCAAAGCCGATGATCGCGGTGCCGTCGAACATCGTTGCGTCCAACGCGGCGCCCCAGAATCGGGGTCCGCAGGTCGGATTTAACTCGCAGGAATTTGAGCCCTCGCCGCTCGACGAGCTTTCAAAGCTCGAACTGACCCCCGAAGAGAAGCAGATCGATACCAATCCGGTTGCACAGCAGCAGTATCAGTACATTCAATACGCGGTGGCCAATAAGTCGCTTGGATTTTCGTTCCAGGTCCACCCGATGATCCAGCAGTTCATCAACTATTATCGCGGTCGCGGTCGGACGACGATGGAAGTAGGCCTTTATCGCTCAGGTATGTTTATGCGGATGGCGCGTCGTATCTTTAAGGAAGAGGGAATTCCGGAGAACGTCGCGTGGCTGGGTCAGGTAGAATCTGCCTGGAAGCCGTCGGCCCTGTCGTGGGCAGCAGCATCCGGCCTATGGCAGTTCATCCCCGGCACCGGTTCGCGTTACGGCCTAAGCCGAAACGCTTATGTCGATGAGCGAAACAGCTTTGACGAGGCGACGCGTGCCTCGGCCAAATACCTTAAGTTTCTCTACAATCGCTACGGCAATTGGGAACTCGCTATCGCTGGTTACAACTGCGGCGAAGGCAACATCGATCGTGCGATCCGTCGTGCGGGTGTAGCAAATTTCTGGGCGGCATATCCTTATCTGCCAAAGGAAACGCGCGATTATGTCCCGAATATTTTGGCGGTAATTCTGGTCGCGAATAACCCTAGCGAATATGGCTTTGGCCACATTCGTCCGGCTGCTCCTTTGCAGTATGATCGAATTCGCGTTCCGGCCTCAACCAATCTTAATGTCTTGGCACAGGCTGCGGATACGACGGTCCAGTACATTCGCTATCTGAATCCTCACCTTCGTAGCAACATGACGCCGCCCGAGCCGTACGTCGTAAACGTTCCGGCCGGTAAGGCGAACGAGGTCGTAGCGTTGTTCCGCCGCATTCCGGCGTCGAAGATCAACAATACGAGTCTTGCGAGTTCGTCTGTCGGTGAAACGTGGCAGAATATTTCGAATCGAACTGGTGTCAGCGTTACCGACCTGATGGCCGCTAATCCCGGTATGGCCGTGCCGAAGGGTAAAGTTTTCGTTCCGGTTGCGGGCAACAACGTTCAGGCAACGAGTTATTCAAGGCCAACCAACGTGCCGGTTGCTCCTGCCGTCAGTAATATCCGCGTAATAAAAGCGAAAGCCGGTGACACGGTCGCCAAGATCGCCGAACGCGAGAAACTGAACGCCGGTGAGATCGCCAAATTTAATGGCTTACTGCCGAATTCAGTCCTCGTAGCCGGCCGTGAGATCAAGGTACCCACTAAATAGTTTTTGTCCATTCTAACACGTGAGAGCCGGCCATCGTCGCCCGGCCTTTTTTCTGGAATCAATAAACGCAGAGACCGCAAAGGACGCAGAGTAAGGATTTCTTGTACCTATTACTTTCTTCTCTGCGTTCTCCGCGGTCTCTGCGTTTAAAGCCCTCTTCCGATTTTCCACTTGACAAACAAATCAACTGTAACTATACTTGTTACAGTTATGGCGGCTAATAGTCAATTTTCGATGGCGGTGCATGTTTTGACGATGCTTGCGCGGGCGGGCGAAGATAACGTCAAATCCGATTACATTGCTGCGAGTGTCAACACCAATCCGGTGGTGATACGCCGTATCCTTAGCCAGCTTAATGCTGCCGGACTCGTCTCGTCCCAGACTGGGGCATTCGGCGGAACGAGATTGGCAAAGCCGCCGGCAGAGATCAGCCTTTGCGCGATCTACAGGGCGGTGTCGTGCGGCGAGGTTTTTGCGTTACACGCGAAGGGGCCGAATATGGATTGTCCTGTCGGTCGCGGTATCGAGTCGGTGCTTTGCAATTTGCAGAAAGAGATCGAAAAGAGTGTCGGCGAAAAGCTGGGCCAGTATTCGCTCGCGACGGTGATCGATATGGTGTCGGTCGCTCATGCGTAAATTTTTTTGACGGTAACTGTATCAAACATAGTTACAAATATAGGAGGGAATTATGACAGCTATATTGTCGAATTGGGTTCCCAGATTAGTGGAGTCATTTAAGTTGCTAATGAGATTTTGGGGACTATGATACAGCGTTGGTACAATGCTGATAAAGGAGCAAATTGATCACGTAATATTAATTCTACAGGAGATCACGATGAAGATATTTTCAGTACTACTTTTAGCGACCGCGGCATTTACGGCGGCGTGTGCCGATCCGGCAGCGAACAAGCCCAAGGCCGAGACATCGGCCCCGTCCAATGCTGCGAAAAGCTCTAATGCACCAACATTGACCGAGGCGGCAAGGCCCGGAGTTCTTGCTGATTTCAAAGCGACCGGAACCGACTTAGCATTAACGCCGGAAAACTCGAAGGTGGAGTTCACAGTTCGAAAGTCACGGGCAAGCACGATGGCGGTTTCAAAATCTTTAAAGGCGTGATTGACCTCGTCGGTGACAAAGCGGAGACGAGCAGAGTGCTGGTTGATATTGATATGGCGTCGGTCTTCTCGGATTCCGACGGTCTAACCAAGCATCTGCAGACGAGCGATTTTTTCGAGGTGGAGAAGTTTCCTAAGTCATCGTTTGTTTCGACAAAGATCGAACCCGACGCGGCGAAAGGTTCCGGTAATTTCAACATCACCGGCGACCTTGAGATGCGTGGCGTCAAGAAATCGGTCAAGTTCCCCGCAACTATCGCCGTCACGCCGGCCGATGTTGCGGTGAAGGCCGAGTTCTCCATCAACCGCAAGGATTTTGGCATTGCTTATGCGGGCAAGGCGGACGACCTGATTCGCGACGACGTGGTGATCAAGCTTGACCTCAAGTCGGCAAAAAAGAAATGAGAGCATACGAAATACATGAGTTCGGGATCGATAAATTGATGCTGGTCGATCTCGCGGAACCGGTCGCGGGACCCCGCGAGGTCGTGGTCAAATTTCACGCAGCTGCGTTAAATTACCGAGACGTAATGGTCGTCAGCGGGACGTACAACCCGCGGATGAAACTGCCGTCGATTCCGCTCTCGGATGCGGCTGGTGAGGTTACGGCGATCGGTGAAGCCGTCACGAGATGGAAAGTTGGCGATCGTGTTACGCCGATCTTTGCACAGCGTTGGTATGATGGCGAGACCAACGTAACCAAATCGCGTTCGGCACTTGGTGCCGGGCCGCAGTGGAATGGCGTACTTCGAGAGTCGGCTACGTTTGACGAAGAATCGGTCATCGCGGTCCCCGATCATTTATCGTTTGAAGAGGCAGCAACCTTGCCGTGTGCGGCCGTCACCGCCTGGGACGCTCTCGTCGTTTCGGGCCGTCTCAAGGCCGGTGACACAGTGTTAACGCTCGGCACGGGCGGCGTATCCGTGTTTGCGGTGCAGATCGCAAAGGCATTTGGGGCCCGTGTGATCGCCACGTCGAGCAGTGATGAAAAGATCGAAAAGTTAAAGGCACTCGGTGCGGACGAAACGATTAATTATCGCATCCGCGAAGACTGGGATGTCGCGGTCGGGGAATTGACCGACAGGCAGGGCGTCGATCATGTGGTCGAGGTCGGCGGCTCGGGTACGCTTGCCAAATCGGTAAACGCGACCCGGCTCGGCGGCCACATTGCGATGATCGGTGCTCTTACAAGTGGCGGTGAATTCAATCCGGTCTCGGTCTTTATGAAAGCGATCCGTTTGCAGGGAATTTTCGTTGGCTCGAAAAAGATGTTTGAAGACCTGAACGCGGCGATCAAGGTCAACGGCATCACGCCGGTGATCGACCGTACGTTCGAATTTGACGAGGCGAGGGATGCTTTGACGTATATGCAGAACGGCTCGCATTTTGGAAAGATCGTGATCAAATACTAGTTACGTCGGCGAAAAGACATTTTGTCGAGCCTCGTTTAATATTTAATAAAGGAAGTTGTTTAATAAAAATCAGGAGAATATATGGCGCATTTTGCAAACGAAATAACGGATACAAACTTTGAGACGGACGTGCTTGGCTCGGACAAGCCGGTGCTGGTGGATTTTTGGGCGGAATGGTGTGGCCCGTGCCGCATGATCGCCCCGACAGTCGAGGCTATCGCCGAGGAATATCAGGAAAAGGTGAGCGTTTATAAGATGAACGTCGATGAGAATATGAACGTGCCGCAGCAGTTTGGCATTCGCGGCATCCCGACACTCATACTATTCAAGGGTGGCCAGGAACAGGAGCGCATCGTCGGTGCGGTCACGCGCGAGGCGATCGCAAGAGTTATTGAGAAATACGTTTAGGTTGGTCGATCATTGACACTAAAAAAAGGCCGGGGATTCGTCCCCGGCCTTTTCTGATTTACCGAT
>JANPDK010000031.1:0-62428 GCA_031431415.1 Acidobacteriota bacterium
CATGTGTGCGCTACCGAGAACGATGCCCTTACTCCGTGCGGGCTTCTGCAACAAGGCATCCGCGAAATATCTTGAATCTATCGATACGAAGTTTTATTCTTTTACTTGCAACCTGAGCGGTTTTCAGGCGTTCTAATATTAGATGAGCGAACTTGTTGGAAAATTAATTGCGGAGAAATACCGCATCGAGAGTCTGATCGGCGAGGGCGACGCGGGCGACCTTTTGGCCGGGCGCAATGAGATCACGGATACGGCAGTGACGGTCAAGATCCTGCCGCAGGCTCTGGCGATGGATATGCGTTGGGCCAAGCGGTTCATCGACGAATCGCGTGCCGCTTCGACCGTTAATCACGAAAATATTCTCAATCTCACAGACTTCGGCAGTGACGTAAAAGGCATCTGCTACGCTGTCTTCGAACCGATCGAAGGCACGCAGTTGTCCGATCTGCTCACATCAAGCCTCGACGAGGGCCGTGCGATTCGCATCGCCAGACAAGTCGCCACCGCCGTTACGGCCGCTCACGCGAAAAAGCTGGTTCACGGCCGCATCAGCCCGCAGTCGATCTTTGTCAACGTGGACGAAAACGGCACAGATCATGTAAAAGTTTACGGCTTTGGCGGCGACCCGCTCAATGTCGAACGAGACGCAGACCCGCGTTATCTCGCACCCGAGCAATCGACCGCTTATCCTGTCGCCGACGACCGCACTGACGTCTACTCGCTCGGTATCACACTCTACGAAATGCTAAGCGGCGTCCTTCCCTTCGAAGGCAAGACCGCCGCCGAGGTGCAGGCAAAGGTCTCAAACGAACCGCCACCGCCCCTTTCGGCATTTCGCAAGGACCTAAATCCCGAGATCGAGCCGATCATCCTCACCGCGATGGCCATGAACGCCGAACGCCGCTATCAAACAATGGCCGCATTCGCCGAGGACCTCGACCTTCTCTCAAACCGAATCGCCCCGACAAAGTCAGTTGCAGCAGCCGCAGGTACATCAAAACGCAGCATATGGAAAACCGCGACCATCGCCTTCGCGGGCATCGCCGTTCTCGCAGTCGCACTGATATACGCGACCTCGACACGAAAAACCGATCCGACCGAGCAAACGCAGCCCGACGCCGCGAGCTTTCCGGTCCAGCCGATCAGCCCCGCGACCGGAATGCAGGAAGAATCGCTCGCACGTCTCGCTCCGATGACCGAGGCGGAGATAATGGCGACAACGATGGATCTACCGCCCGGAACATTGCCCGGCGGCGATGGGTATAACGCATGGGCGAGCGGAGGAGCACCGCCTATTGGAGCTCCTCCACTCGGATCTGTACCACAAGCGGGTGCACCATTAAATCAAGGTGCGCCGCCGCTAGGCTACGTTCCACAGGGCGGCCAGGTCGTTACGGTCGATCCAAGCGTCAATGGCGGCAGCCAGTTCATGCCGCAAGACAGCGGCGTGATCTTGGTTCCCGTACCTGTAACTCAGGATCCGGCGACAAAGCCTACGCCCGCACCGGGCAAAGCAGCAGCGAATACGGCTCAACCACCTACAACGGTACCAACACCAAAGCCGATGGCGACGCCTTTGCCTAAGACAAAGACCGATTCAACAAAAGGTAAGACGACAACACCTGCGACGAAGCCAAAAACTGGCAAGCCTGGCGAAGAACTCTAGTAACCGGTAGTACTCTTAAGAATTGCCGTTGGCTAAAGCCAACGGCAATTCTAAAAACTATTCTATCTCGGAACCTCGACCGTCTTGATGATGTCAGAGATGACAGCATCGGCGGTCGCTCCGTCTAGTTCGGCCTCGGCTCGTAGGGCGAGGCGGTGGCGTAGGACGGAGGTTGAGACGTCGCGAACATCGTCCGGTGTTGGGAATTCGCGGCCGCGAATGGCGGCAAGGGCTTTTGAGCAAAGCAGCAGGGCGACGGACGCACGCGGGCTGGCTCCGTAGAGTATCGTCGGATGGCTACGTGTGCGGCGGACGATATCGACGATGTATTTCTGCACGCCCGGCTCCATTCGCATCTCGCGAATTTCGAAACGGCACTTCGCGATCGCCGCCGGATCCTGCAAAGGCTCGATCCGTATGTTTTCCAGGCGCCGCGAATTGAATCCCGCATCCCAACGAGCGACGATCTCCGCTTCTTCATTCTCAGCCGGATAATCAATCAGGATCTTCATCAGAAAACGGTCAAGCTGGGCCTCGGGCAGCGGGTATGTGCCTTCGTACTCGATCGGATTTTCGGTCGCGAGCACGGTGAACATTGGCGATAGCGGCAGGCGTTCGCCGTCGATCGTTGTCTGGCGTTCCTCCATCGCTTCGAGCAAGGCTGCTTGCGTTTTCGGCGGCGTGCGATTGATCTCATCCGCCAGCAAAATGTCCGTAAAGATCGGCCCGTGCCGCATGCTGAACTGTGACGTCTGCATATTAAAGACGTTCGTGCCCGTAATATCCGACGGCATTAGGTCAGGCGTAAACTGAATACGCGAGAACTGAGCCCCGATGATGTTCGCGAGCGACTTCACCGTCAAAGTCTTAGCCGTCCCCGGCACGCCCTCGATCAATGCATGCCCCTCAGCTAAGACGGTCACGAGGATCTGTTCAATAACATCATCCTGCCCGACGATCGTCTTGCGAAGCTCGTTAAGAATGTGTGCAACTGTTGTGGTTGTGTGATTTAGCATTCATTTTTTGCCCGCGAAATACGCGAAAAGACGCGAAACAAATCTGACTTTTTTCGCGTTCTTTCGCGTATTTCGCGGGCCAACTCTTATTTTCAAACAAAATCGTAAAGGGTCTTAGCCGCCAAGAGCAAGACCGTCGTCAAAAATATTCGTCGCAGCCAAACGTCATTTAGCTTCGTCGCATAATGTGCCCCGACGTAGGCACCGGCGAACATCGCGGCGCCGATTATCAGGCCGAGTTTGTAGTCAACTAAACCTTGCCACATAAAAACGATGGTCGCAATTAGCGAGGAAAACACGTTGATGAGCTTGGTCGAGGCGACCGCCTCGCCATAACGCATCCCGTAAATGCCGACCAGCACGGCAGTCAACATCGTCACATAACCGCCGCTAAACAGGCCGCCGTAGATACCGAGTATGAACGTCAACACGTATGTCATCGGCAAGGCGAACTTTCCGGGCTGCACCTCATCGGTTACTCCGGTCCTGTGCCTCGCAAGCGTGAATAGCGCGACAAATATCATGGCCGCCGAAACGATCAGCTTCAGCGAATCGCTCGACAACACGCCGACGAGCAACGCCCCGAGCGTCGATGAGATCCCGGTGATCAGCACGAACGGCGAAACCTTGTCGTACTTGATCTTCTTCTGCAGAACGAACGGAATCGTGCCACCGATCGACATGAAAACTAGGCCGAACATGTTCGTCGCGACCGCGACCTTCGGGTCGATGCCAAGTTGAAACATCACCGGCACAGCGATCAGCGAATTGCTGCCCGTGACGACGCCGATCATGCTCGTCAGGAAAAAGACCACGACCAAAATAATGAGTGCGTACACCGCCATCGACTATTTCGTCGCCCTCCTCGTGCGTCCGAGCCCGAGCCTGCGTTCGATCTCGCGGAGCTCGCCCGTCAGCGTGACCACTTGTTTCTTATTCGTCGGCTCGCCGCGAATTATCTCTTCGCATTTGAAAAGCGTCGTCTCGGTCTGATTTCGATCAAGGCTTGCTCGTTCGGCGATACGTGTTGCAAGCTCGCGGCTCGTCGCCTGAAGGATCTCGAGGCCGAAAAGGCGTGCGGCACGCCGGCGAAACTCATTGTAAATATTCTCAACCGCCAGATCATACGCCCGCGTGCGGCTCTGTAGCTCGGCCATCGCGGCGACGTATTCGAGCTTTGACAGCCGGTCCGGCTCAGCCTCGGGTACCGGACGGGCAAAGCGGCGGCTCTGCGAGTAAAAGATAAAGCCGATCAATACGATGGCCTGAATGAATATCGCAACGACTGGCGTTCCGGCGAAGAACTGAATAAACCTATTGTTATCAATCCCATAGCCCTGATGATACTCGTCAAACGCCACAATCCCGCCATTTGTCGAAACTAGATTGATCGCAAGCTGAGCATTGTCAGCAATGGCGATTCCCGCATTCGAAACGATGTATGGATCTGTCACAAAAACGATCTTCCCGCTGCCGTATGGTGCCTCGACGACGAGATTCTTATCCGCAGTCGCAAAATGCACGAGCGGAGCGATGTCGGTCGGGGATTCTACGGTACTCGGAATTCGCTCGTCTTTGCCCGGAGCAAGGCGTTCGATGTTGACTGTCGATGCAAGCCGTGACGGTTGTACGGCGTTAACGCTGCTCGAAAATATTCCTGGCTGAACAGGTTTGATCGCGGGTGTGTCCGCCGTCATCTTTGTCTGATCGCTCGGATCGACATCGAAGATATCGAACCTTGCCTCGTTCTTAAATTCCACTTTCCAACTCGCAGTCGTGACGGCAAGACCGTCGGGCGGCTCGCGGTCAATGACAACAAGCCGTCCACCCTCGGAAACCCATCGAAGTAGCTGCACCGTGTCGGGCTCGCTAAAAGCGCGCTTGATGTCGCCAGTGATCACAAAAACGGCTGGGCGTGCGGTTGCTGATGCCGTCAGCAATGCCGCCGGAGCTTGTTGCCAGCGTGTGGTCTTTCGTCCGGTCTCGCTGAGTAATGAAAAATACGCTTGGGTGCCGGTTGCACCTGTATTAAATGTCGAGCGGTTCGGTGAGATCTCGCTGTCGGGCGTCTTTTCCTTTTGCGTGTACGAAGCCGCGTTTAGGCCCGCCAGCACAACGACCAGCAAGATCAGAAACCCGAGGATAAATATCTTCTGCTTCAACTATTTGCCCTGCACGGACGATATCGCCCTGCGACAGCGATCGCGAAATTCTGCCCAATCCTCTGCACCGGCGAGACGCAGGCCGTACCAGCTTCGTTCAAAATTTGACGTGAGTCCCGACATGTCGGAAAAAAGTTCGTCACGTTTTCGCACATCCCGGAGGTAATCGCGATTGGTCTTATGCCGCGCGATGCGAACGATGTTGCGGTCGCCAAGCTCGACGAGCAATGCGATATAACCCTTCCGAATCGCCCCGCGATGATCGCCTGCACGGGCCAGACGCTCGGCCTCGCTGAATATATCCGCCGCCGATTCGTCCTCGCCGATACACTCACCGAGGATGACGCGGTCGCCTTCCTTGGTCTTCGACGTGCTCCTTCGCCTAGCAAAAAAAGGTACGAACCGCCAAACAAGAAACAATATCAAAGCCGCCACAGCCCCAAATATGACGACTTGCAGCGCAACACGAAGCCCCTCAAAACTAGGGCCGGTCGATGGCGTCGATGACCGCTGGGGCATCATCTTGGCGAGCCATTCAAGAAACATACGCCACCATTTTTGAAAAAGGCTCTCGCCTTTTGGTTCGGGCTTCTGATATTCCTGACGACGAAGTATTTCGGCCAACTTCTGCTTGTCCTGATCTTTGGATTGGTCGGCGGCAGTTGCTGCATTGAGTTCATCGACACCGGTCTGGATAGCTCTGAGGCGTTCGACTACCGAATTTAGCGTTTCGATACGCTTTGCCTCGTCGGTCTCATTAGCAAAATTATCGAGCGAAGCGCCGAACCACGAATTCTCCGTCTCAATCGCAGCTCCCGGTACATCGATCCGCTCGGACTTTGGTAAAAGTCTTCGAAGTCCGGCGACTGATTCGTTCTCTAGATCCTTATCTTCTTCGCTGACGATCTCGATCAACTCCTGGGTTCCGGCAATGGCATTGCCGATGCGGATCTGATAGTCCATAAGCGTTACGGCAAAGCCATGCCCTGCGGCACAGGCCACAAAGACTAATAAAAATAACACTTTCGCAACGAAATGGCTCATTTAAGATCTAGAGTTGTAATCGACGACGAAGATGTTCGTACCGACGCAACCGGTGCAGGAGCTACGGCTGACAAAGCGGGTTGTAAAGGATTGAGATACGTATCGGGAACATTCGGTATATCGCCGAGCCGTCTTGCGGCCATTAGCTCGATGTCATAGCCTTCGCCGCGAACACGTTCGTCGACATACAGCAGACACAGCCCGACCATCCACACCGGCGACAGCAGAATGAAGCTGATCTGCCAGATCAGCCCATACGCGATCTCATACCACGCAGGCAGCACGTCCGCGTCGAACGACATCAGCTCTATCCCGTTCGCCGCCGCATACCATGCAAGCGGAACGTAGAGCAGCATCAGAGCCGAGTAAGTTGCGAGCGTAGTAAACAGAAATAACGCGGCGAGGCGCATCACATTACCACTCGCGAGGCTCGCACTCCGAGAGATCGCGTGGAACACACCTTGCCCCTCAACGAGCATCACCTGCGGCACATACGCGAGCCGCGACGCCGCTAGGAAGAACAGCCAGATCGTACCAAACGCGACCGCAAGGACAACTGCAAGCCCTACAACAAATGCAAGGATCGGTATTGGGCCGAGAATCGAGGCGATCACTAAGACCGCCAAACCGCCGATCGTCAGCCCGAGATAAAATATCGGCACACCGATCGTCCCCAGCAACACCGTGATCAGTGTCGCCGCAACGATCAGACCGCCGAGGCGTTTCCATGTATTTCGATATGTTTCTGCAAAGGTGATCGGCTCATCAAAGAGCAGGTGCCGGACAAAATTTCGCGACGCTCCGCCCATCACGACCAGCGTTGCGATCGTCTCCGTCAACCAGATAACGATCGTGCCGAACCAAAGGAATACGTAGTAAAAGGTGTTCTCCGCCGAGAGCTTATCGTTTCCGATCGAAAAGATCTGCCGCCCAAGCAATGTCCATGCGACGGAAATAACAGTCCCGACGATCACCGGTGGCGACGCGATCAAAATAAGTGTTGAAAAAAATCGCCTATAGAATCGAACCGCGCGGTCAATAAGGTCGCCCGCTCCAAGCGGGGCTACGGAAACATCATTTTGCCTGGCCAAAGCGTCGTAGATAATATGTACCTCAAAGAATAAGTATAGTTGAGTGCTAAGAAAAAAGGTGATGCATGGTGCACCACCTCGACTGAAAAATTATTTCGAGCAACGCTAATACTCAAGCTTCCCTTCAATCACCATGTCAGTAATCTTGTACTTGACGTTAATTTTAAGGGCAGTGCCGACCTCAGAGTAAAAGCGGACCGTTCCGGATTCGTTCGTCAAAAAAGGTTTACCATCGACCGTCCGGGGGAAAACAAATTTTGCTCCGAGACCGTCAACGGTCGGTGCCCGGTACTCCGCCAGATACAACCGTTTGCCGTCCTTTCGTTCCAGGTACGTCGAATTTCGTAGTGTGCCTGCGGTTGCACTGGCAAATGCCTGCATTGACGGCCCCAGGAAACGACCATCCTCAGACTCGCAGTTTACGGTAAGGACGACGAACGGGCCAAAATCACGATCTACCAGAGTCTGCATCTGATCGATCAAAAAAGGACCAGGCTCGACGCTTCCCAGCAATATGACACGCGAGATGGCCTCGCGAATCGGTTTCGCAGAAAAAAACCGAACGTAATAGTTTACGGAAACCGCTTGATTCGTTGCACCGCGATCGGTACGATTATTATTGATCGCCTGTTGGTCGTTAGTCCGGGTTCTCGGCGCCGACGCCGACTGTCCGATAGCAGATGTACCAGGCCTGGTTGGTGAATAAAACATCTCTGTCGTATCAGTTTCTGTCTGGGTTTGGGCCCATGGCGAGTTGGTGAGTAGTTTTTCGGTTTCCTTAGCGGTTTTCTCCACCCATGAGCGGCTCCCCTGAGCCATGCCTGTAAACACCGACGCGACAACTAAAACAACCAATAAAACAATGGATCTCATAAAAACCACCGCCCCAACTAAAACTCGAGCTTTCCGTCGTACTTCATATCTGACAGCTTAAACTTCCAGTTAATATTCGCACCACGATCCATATCGACAACAAATCTAAGAAACTCATCGCCCTCACCGACAAACGGCTTTCCATCCAGCATCCGTGGAAAGACAAATTTGGCACCCGTGTTGTCGCTGGTTGGGGCCGCGTAATCTTCGATCCAAATACGCTTGCCATCTTTGCGTTCGATGTAGGCCTTATTCTTTAGCGTTCCCGTAGTTGCACTGGCAAACGCCTGGCCCAGCGGTCCTATCAGCCCGCGGTCGGTGCCATCAAACGTGATAGCGACCACTATCAACTCGCTGTAGTCACCGATCACAAAATTTGTAAGCTGCGAAGCTTGTATTTTGGGGTTGCCAAGCATCACCATGCGGGCAAATGCTTCGCGTATCGGTCTTGCAGAAAACAAGCGAACTCGATAATTATAGGTCGTTTCCTGATTCGCCTGCCCCGTACCAATCTGCGCGGTCACCTGACCGGCGTTCGTCTCGCTCTGCGTCTGTCCCCATGGCGACGCATTGAGCATCTTGTCAACTTCTTTCTTCTCCCACTGGCTCCAAGGTTTCTGCTGGGCCAGAACAGAAGAGCACATAGTGCCAATGATCAATACCAAAAGGGCAGTTCTCGTCATAACAATTTTCCCCAAAAAACTAATATTCGAGCTTTCCTGCATAATTCATGCCCGACACCTTAAATTTCATACTGATCTTCTGTCTGTCGGATACTTGAAAGAAAAATTTGACAAAGTCATCGCCTTCGCCGAGGAATGGTTTATTGTCGAGCGTACGTGAAAAAACGATCTTTGCACCCATACCGTCGCCCATCGGAACTTTATAGTCGATAAAATTAGCTTTTTTACCGTCTTTTCGTTCGAGAAAAACTTTGTCCTTTAGCATCTCGCCCGTGAGGCGGCTAAGCATCATTTCGGCGCCCTTTGCATTACCGCCTTCAAGACTAAACGAAACGACGAGAAAGTCGCCAAAATCGCGATCGATAAAGCCCTGAAGCTGAGATGTGAGATCGGCCGGGGCAGTTGGCTGTGACAGGATCACCATGCGTGAAAAAGCCTCACGCACAGGCTTGGCCGTCAAAAAGCGGGCTCGATATTTCACGGGGCCCGATGCCTTGGATTCGCCCGATTCGACGTTACGAGTATCTCCGGAGGCCATGCCGCCGCGTGTATTAGTAACGACCGCACTACTTGTCGGAGCCGCCGCTTCCTGAACGTATGTCTGGCCCCACGACGAGTCGTTCAGTACCTTTTCGGCGTCCTTTTTTGACCACTCGGTCCAGGGTTTTGACAGGTCCTGGGCACCGACTGAGAAGCAGAAGGCAAACACCGAACACAGAAAAAATAGGCTCTTCATTTCAACAATTCCTCTCAAGAAAAATATTGCGGTTTGATGCAGAAACGATAATATCAGTTTCCTGCATTTCGATAAAGAAAAATAGGAGAGCTCTCGAGAGCTCTCCCATCAAATTGTGTTAACCGTTATTAGAAGTTAACCCTAATTACCCACTGGATGAGTCTGCCACCCGGATCGTTCGTTGTCGACGTGTCCTGATAAGCAGCTGTAAAGCGTCCAAAGGTCGTAGCGTTCAATCCACCGATGTTGTTCACGTCGCTGGCGGCCCCGCCAACAAGGAAGTTGATGTTATTAAACGCATTCAACGCCTCGCCGCGAAGCTCCATGTTTATCCTCTCGGTTATCCGGATCTTTTTCACGACGCTGATGTCAGACCGGAAAAAGGCCGGGCCCTTGAGCACCAGATTCTGGAAACCGCAGTTGCCGGAATACGCCTGCACACAGTTGTTGTAGCCCGCCGGAGCGATAAATCGGCCCGCCGGAGCACCCTGAGTGTACGTAGGTACACCGGCAACGAGCGAGAGGCTGTTGGCCCGGTACGTATTCTGACGAATATCGAGCGGCAGGTAGTACACGTCGCGATTCGTCGGATTTCCGGAAGCATCATTCTCTCCGCGATAGATACCGATGAGACTCTGAAGCTCTTTCTTGGTAATGCCGACAAGCTGGACGTTGCCGAGGCTAAATGGCGTCCCGCTCTGAATGCGGATATTGCCATTGAAACCCCAATCACCGATCAACTTGTTGAGCCAGCCCGGTGAATCGCCGAAAATTGCCTTACCGCGGCCGACCGGAAGTTCAAAGATGAAGTTGGTCTTAACGGCCTGAGTAATATCAAACGGCGAATTTCCGCGACGCATATCCAAACCGGGACGCAGCGTTGCAGGCTGGTCGAAAGCGACCGAACTGCTGGCAAACGTGTTAACGATCGACTTGCCAAATGTGTAGCTAGCCTGAATCAGCAGCCCCTGAGACAGACGACGTCTGAACTCAAAGGTGAAGGCGTCATAAAACGTCTTCGAGCTGTTATCGATAATGAACGCTCCGCCTCGCTTGCCCGGATTGACGACAAAGAAGTTGGCCGGTATTCCGGCGGCGATGCGGTTTGCTTCAAAGGTTGACGCATTTGCCGCACTGTTAATAGTACCGGCAAATCCTGTCGCACTTGGGGAAAGCGGATTCAACTGTCCGAGGAACGTAGCATTTGCGAAGAGAGTGCTGCCATAGTTAGCGATATTACCCGCATTCGCCGGTGTCGGAGCCAGTCCGCTGAAGTAGGCCATCAGGATCGGCAGCGGATTTGTACCCGTTCCCGCACCGAAGTAACGGAAGTTAGTGCCGCGGCCAGCGGCCACGTTCGCTGTCAGGTTCTGCTGGGCCAATAGGAATTCGGCCCTAAAGCCGTTCTCGACAACGTTGGTCTCGTTGATGTTATACTGCCTCCACAGGTCTTTCCCACGGTTGGAAATATAACGAAACTCGACCGCCATATTCGACGTTATCTCACGCTGCAAACCGATCGAAAACGAATCTACGTATCCGGTCTTCAGATTCGGATCGAATACGTTGACACCATCGCCGATCGTTCCGGTGTACGGATACGTAAGCGTTGTCGGGAAAGCGGGTCTTGCCGGGAACGGATTCCTCAAGAGCGTAGCCAGGGGCAGCGTGTACGGAGTTCCGGTAATGTTCTGGGTTGCGTCAAGGGACGCTCCCGGATTCGATCCGATGATGCTTAGGAACGTGTTGGTCCCTTCGCGAATAAATGCTCGCGAGTAGCCGCCGCGGATGACCGTCTGGCCGGCCTCACCACCGAGAAACTTCAAGACCGACGTCTTGAAATTAGGCGTCCACGCGAATCCGAGGCTCGGCGCGATGTTGTCCTTGTCAGAATTCCAGGCGCCTTGACTGGTGATTTTTGAGTATTGAGTCGGGCTGCCAGTCAGTGTGCCGGGTTTGAAGAGATTTCCAATGCCCGATTCACCCCAGAGTCCGGCATACGTCGAAGTACTGTAGTAATTAACTCCCGCCACAAAGGGGCCCTGTACTTCGTAACGGAGACCTAATGTAAGCGTCAGGTTCGGTCTGATCTTCCATGTATCCTGCCCGAAGAATCCATATTCACGCTGACGAGCACGGTCGGTAAGAATACCGTTGTAAGTTAGATTGCCGCTCGTTTCGTCAGCCAGCGCACTCGCGTTGATAGAACTGATGCGTCCCGTAAGCGTGGCATAGAGCGCCGCCGCTCCGCCCTGATTTGCCGTCGGAAGGACGCCCACCAGACTCGTAAAGTTAGCTGACTCGAGAGTGCTGCTCAAACCAAAGCTGACGGATGGGACAGCGTTACCGGCCCGGCTCCACAACTCGATCTGTGTAAAGTTAAATCCAAAACTCAATGCATGGTTTCCGGTAACCCAGTTTAAGGTGTCGCTAAACTGTTTGACCGGTGAGTTCCTTCGCGAGGAGTCGCGTCGGCGATAGCCGTTGGTGATACCCGCAGCACTGATGTTCAAAGCGAGCCCGCCCTGATTTGTAAACTGGTCGGGTGTGATCTGGCCAAAGAACTCCGCCGTGCCGCCGACAATACCGTAGCGAGCTTCGTTAACGATATTGTCCTTAATGTTCCAACGCCATGCAGTCGCGTTAGAAAAGCGGTTCGAGTCCTGACTACCAAAATTCGGGAAGCCCGGGAACACCGGGTCGGCAGTGTTCAGAAAGTCGACCTGCGAACGGAACGTCTGATAGTTCCAAATGTTCTCGACATGATGCTTGCGGACGTTGAAGTCGAAGCGGACCGTCGGGAACTTGCGAACCTGGCCACCCGGATTAGTGAACGACACCTGCTGGAGGTTCGGGTCACCTGAATTCACGATACTTAGTCCGTTCACCGCGGTGCGGATCGACGCGAGAAGAGTCGTTATGGTTGGGTCGCCAGTTCCGGGCAGACCCGGAGTTGCAAGACCGGCCGCGCGGGCAAGTACGTTCAGCCCGCAGGTCTGATTTGTTCCCGTTGCCACACACGTAATGCCCGAACCTACTGGAGGCGTATACGTATTCGCCGCTGTAAATCTGTAAATGCCCGACTGGGCCTCGGGGGTCAAAATCGTAGATGTTCGGGTCGGCGACCGCTCGGGCAGACGAAACTCTTCGTAGTTGAAGAAGAAGAATGCCTTGTCCTTGCCACTGAAAAGGCCCGGGATCGAGATCGGCCCGCCCATTTTGCCGCCGAACTGATTCAGGATCATGACGGTATGCGGTGCGGTCGTATAGCCCGGAAGACGCGCCAGGTCGCGATTATTGAACCAGTAGTTCGCATTCAGCGACGGATCACGGTGATACCAGTAAGCGCCACCGCGATATTCGTTACCGCCATTCTGGGTCACGAATTTAATCTGAACCGCACCTTCGCCCGAGCTTTCGGCGCCGGGATTCGAGATCGAGGTCGACACCTCACCGATGGCATCCGTTTTCGGACGAATGTAGGTGAAGAAACCGTCGCTCGAACGTCCGAGGTTGTCCTGAACGTTGATGCCGTCGATCGTGATGTTAAGTGCGGCCTTCGGCAGTCCGTTGACTGTCGAAGTACGCGGGCGTCCCGGAGTAGAGGTGCCGGGCAACGCCAAAACCAGGTCGAGAGCATCGCGCGACGCTGTCGGGATATCGGTGATCTGGCGACCGGTCAGCGTCGTGCCGACCGTGGCGCTCTCCGTCCTCAGGAGCTCGCCGCCGCCGACGACGGTAACCTGTTCGGCAGCCGCACCGACCTCCATTTGAATCGCGATCGATGACGTCAGGCCGACGTCGATCTTGATCATGGTCACGATAATTTTCTTAAAACCGCTGCCGGTTACTGTGGCCGTGTAAATACCGGATGGCAGATTCGGGACCCTAAAGGATCCTTCATCGTTTGTCACCGCTGTGGATTCGGCCTTCGTAGCGTTGTTAACAATAACAACAGTAGCGCCCGCCACAAGCGCTTTGTTCGGATCAACGACCGATCCCGATAACGAGCCGGTCGTCTGAGCAAAAGCAGCAGTCTGGACCAAAAGCAAGGCCACAGCTACCACCATGAATTGTGTAAACTTTCTCATTCTTTCCTCCTCAAGAAAAATAAGGTCAGATTCCAATTAACAATAAGTGCAAGGAATATAAGGTTGATTCACTCATTATAATGGCAACTATCGTGCCAAGTCGTTATAAAAACGTAATATATCCGTAACCTCAAATGACAGTTCGACAAGGCTGACCATGCCGCACTCGTGGTCAGCCACTAGCGAACCGATTTTCTCTCGAAAAACGAATAAATCTCCAACATTTCGGATATATTGCCTGTGGTGAGGGATGCCCCACGAACCCTAAATCCTAGATAAAAAGCAATGATTTAGGATTAATAATGGCAGGTCTAGCGGCGTTGCGGTTCTGCTCAATGACCTGTCTCAACTCGTCTGCATCCGGAGCAGTAGGAGCAAGCTTGAGGTAAGCTTCAAGTTGCTCGACGACGCGAGCCCTGTCGCCACGATCCAGATAGATTAGGGCGAGCAACCGGTGAGCCTCCTTAAACTCGACCGGTTCGATCTTCAAACACGCTAGCAATTCCGCCTCAGCCTCTTGGTTTCTTGCCATCTTGTTCAAAGCCCGGCCGAGATAATATCTGGCCACGCCAGAGGTTTCTTTGACTTTTAGGGCTTCGCGAAAGACGGACTCAGAATCCTTCAATTTGCTCTGGCGAAAGAGCGAAATGCCAAGATTTATGAGCGGCTCGTACGCATCCGGTTTGATCTGAAGGGCAGTTCGCAACGCAATTTCAGCTTGGCTCGCCTCGGCAAGACGGAGGTGTTGAACCCCAAGCTCGTTCCATGCATTTACGAACCTCGGAAATGCCTCGACAGCCAGCTTTAGCTGTTGGATGGCACCCCGATGATCGGCCGAGCGTGCCAATTCGGCCGCCTTTTCATAATATTTGAGTGCCGGCTTTGGCACGGCGGCATCTGTGGCTTTGATCACGGATGGCTTTTCGGCTTTGGTGCGACGAATGATCTTGTCCCTAAGGCGGATGGTCAACATGTAGGTTTCCGGAACAGCACTACGTTTGCGAACTATATCGACCTCTTGGCGGACGGGCTCGAAATCCGGTTCGCTGTCGATTACCAACGTGTATAAACCATTCCCGACTCCACTAAAGACAAATTTCCCGCTATCGTCCGTCGAAGTCATAACATCTCCAAACTCCGGTGTCGAGAGTCTGATAAATATCTTTGTATTGACTGGCTCCCCCGTTGGCCAGAACACGGTACCGACGACAAAATTGTTGCCGCCCATACGGGTATTGGTGGTCTCGGTCATTCCGCCCGCGATCTGCCCTTCGGCCGTCGTCGCCGCCGCCTGAAACAGCAACAGGACGAAAAGCAAAGCAATCTTGCCTGGCGTGATCCAAATGATCATCGGCATTACCTCGGCACTAGTTTAGTAATTGAACACTAATGATACCACGAAAAATATAATATCAATTCATTCAATGTAGCTACATTACCTCGAAAGTGAAAAAATCATCCGCCAATTTCTGATTCAGATAATAGTTAATGACCCTAACGCCCCACGAGTTTGAAAGCGTCTGAGTGCCACTGTTAGAGACCAGCGTCGCCTTGTAGTAATGTGGCAGCATAAGTCCGTCGACGTCCCTAAAATCGGAAAATTCCTCGGTCAGATCGATACTGGCGTCGGCAAGTTGGTTTTGCCGGCCAAAGGTCATTTGCCGCACGGGCACAACGCGCTTGTATTCCGACCGGACATGTCTGAACGTCTCGGCGTCAAAGAAGATTCGCACTTTGAAGTCGTCCGAGGATGTGCCCATCAGCACTTCGATCACGTGGGCCTGACGATCATTTATCTTCTTCTTTCCGGCAGATACCAGCTTGAGCTTGTTATTGGCCGCCACGTTGTTTATCCAGCGAAGGGACATCGTCCCGCCAAATAGATTATCGGACAAGATTCGTGAGTGTTCTGCAAGAAAGGCTCCAAGAATAGAACGGGTGCCGGTCGTTGTAAACGGCAGGCTTACCTTATCTCGAAACATCCCAACCTTTTCGAATGGATATTCTTTCGAGTTCAAACTCATCAAAAAATAAAAATTTTCCGGATCGGAAATGACCACGACTTTACCGCCGCCCCGAACAAGAGGCATTCGGGCTTCGAATTCACTCGCACCGGCAGCGAAAAGCGTCTTTAGAGACTGAAGCTTTGTCTGCGGGCCGATAGCCGCTAAATGTTTTGCGAGGATCTGCTCCGGAGTCAAATTCTGCGCTCCGCCAAACCCAGTAAAAGCCGCAATCGCAAGCAATGAAGAGAAAAAACAAACAACAATTCTCATGGTAAAAATTCCTTTAGTATTCATTCCAGACGACTTAGATTACTCCCAATCTGTAGTTCCCTGCAACTAAAAAGGCGTTGCCGATCTCTCGGCAACGCCTTGATTGATCAGTAACAACTTTAGAAGTTGATA
Organism: Acidobacteriota bacterium; assembly: GCA_031431415.1. Classification (GTDB taxonomy): domain Bacteria; phylum Acidobacteriota; class Blastocatellia; order Pyrinomonadales; family Pyrinomonadaceae; genus OLB17. The sequence continues at coordinate 15,771 of JANPDK010000031.1, forward strand.
CGCAGCATGAGATCAAGCAGTCTGCCGCCCGGATCATTCGATCCGTTCGGGTCCTGATAGGCCCAACCGTTCAGCATTTGACCAAATGTACCCGTAAACGCCGTGATATTACTCACATTGCCGGTCCATCCGCCAAGACGCCAGTTGGTTCGGTTCAGAACGTCAAAGAACGTCGCCCGAAGTTGGACATTACGTCGCTCTCCGACGGCGATCGTTTTATTCACTGACGCGTCCATTTTAAAGAAGCTAGGACCGTACAGAACGAACTTACGGGTTCCGCACTCTCCAAGCGATCTCTGCTGACAGTTATTGTAGCCCGCCGGAGCGATAAATTTGCCCGTCGGAACTCCGCCAACCTGATAACCCGTCACATTGGTAGTAGACGGAGTTGCCAGCGTAAACGCCCTGATCGTGTTAACGATTATGTCCGTCGGCAGATAGCTAACCGGGACGGTAACACCATTGATCACCTGGTTTTTATACACGCCAACTGAATTCTGGAGTTCCTTTGCCGTCATACCGACCATCTGAATGTTCTCCATCAGGATCGGCGATCCACTCTGCCATCTCATGGTTGGAGCGATCGTCCATCCGCCAAAGAAGGCGTTGGATGCCCAATTGCTTGACGACGCAAAACGTCTTCCCTTGCCGAAAGGCAGATCGAACGTTCCGTCAAACTTGAATGCGTGACGAATATCGACCTGAGCAAGCGATCTGTCAAGTGAACGTTTGCGAAGCGAGTTAGACGATACGTTACTCTGATCGCCAGCACCCGAGCCAAAGAAGTTATCACCTGCGGATGCGAACGTATTAGTAAACGCCTTTCCGAAGGTATAGCTGGCATTCAGCCTGATACCCGCAGACAGCCGTCGACGAACTTCGATCGTGCCCGAGTCGAACCAGCTCTTCTCGCTGTTGTCGAAGATGTAGCAGAAACCAAACGTGTTCGGGCAGGTATGCACGAAGTTGACTGGTTTTGCACCCTGAAATGCACCGGCCGTCAGGGTATTCGCCCTAAGCGTTCCATCGAGCTGGTTTGCCATTCCAATAACGTTCGGACTGGCCGGATTAAGGAAGTTGAGATACGTCGCACTCTGGAAAGTTGCCGACGTGTAGCTGGTTGATAGATTAGGATCTACTCCGTTTCCTGTGAAATACGACAGTGTGATCGGAAGCGGCGATGTTCCCGTTCCGGCTCCGCGATAACGGAAGTGGGCTCCGCCACCAGTGCAGCCAGCCGTATTGGCACAGGTGAGGTTCGAAAGCAGATTCTGCTGTGCAAGAACAAACTCTGCACCAAACCTGTTCTCGATCGTGTTGACCTCGTTAACACGGTACTGAGACTGCATCTCTTTACCACGGTTACCGACATAGCGGAATTCGACCACTGTGTCTCGGCCAAACTGACGCTGGTAGCCAAAGCTCCAGGAATCGACATACCCGCTATGGAAATCGGGACCGAATGCGAACGTCGCATCATTGGTCGGGTTAACCGCACGCGGGAATACGGGTGTTGCGTTGAACGCCGGTGCAACCAGGTTTGGATTACCAGCCGTCCTGAACAGGGTTCCCACCGTAAGAAGGTTGACCGGTGTACCGACCACGCTGCGGGCATTGCCGAACGAACCGCCCGGATTTAGGCCGATGCTGTTCTCGACCGTGAGTGTGCCCTCACGAATATAGGCACGTGACCAGCCGCCGCGAAATACGCTTGTGCCGTCTTTGCCGAACAAGGTTCCCAAGAAACCCTCTCGTGAACCGGGACTCCAGACAAAACCGACGCTTGGTGCAAAGTTATTCAGATCGTTGCGGTAAGCCCTTTCACCCTGCGTAGCCTGGCGGAAGGTCGGGATCAGACCCGTGCTGTTGGCTCCGCCGCTAAAGCTGTTGCCAAAACCGGAAATATCAAAAGCCATTTTGATCGGATCGCTAAGCATGGCGTAGTTTGTCGTATTTAGCTTTGCTCCGAGCTGCGGCTGCCAGCGGATACCATAGCTCAAGGTCATATTCGGCCTTAGACGCCATGAATCCTGAACATAGAGACCGTTCGTCTCTTCTTCGATCTCGAAGTGACGGCTGCCGTTCAAGGCATACAGGCCATCGCCACCAAGGTAAACAGTAGAACCGTACGAGGCAACGCGACCCGTCAGGGTAGCATACAGGGCTTGTGCGGTTGTGACCTCTGCGGCCGTTGCCGCCGTTCCGAGTGAACCCGCTGTAGCTGTGAACGCACCCAGGACGTCGGCGTCCTGCGCAAGTACGCCAAAACCGACAGTCGAACGGATCGGATTTCTGGAATCCGATATAGTCTGGATATTCTTCCACTGTCCGCCAAAGGTGATCGTATGGCTACCCTTGACTATAGTAACGTTGTCCGTGATGTCACGGGTTGGCGAAGTCCTTGCACTATCGGCATTGCGGGCCGTCAGACCGGTAAGGCCCGAACCGAGACCGAGATTGAAACCGCGTTGAGTGTCATCAAAAAATGACTCGCCACCGACAAGACTAAATCCGCTAACTCCGCCAAGCCAGCCGGCAAGTTGTGCATAACGAAATTGGTTAACAATATTACCGCCAAAATTTGACCGGAAGCCGACCGACAAAGAGCGGCGGTCAGAGTTCTGAGCACCCGCATTAGCGAGACCCGGGAAGGTCGGATCAAGGCCGTTGAGAAAGTCAACGTTGGCACGGAAAGGCTGGTCATTAAAGATAACCTCAAGTGCGTGATCCTTGGTGACGTTAAAATCAGTTCGAGCGACGAAAAAGCGGCGGCGCTGCAATCCGGCGTTGTTGAACTGATACGGCTGTCGGTAATAGATGTTACCGGTGCCAAGAGGCTGGAACGTTCCGGTAGTCGCCGTAGCGGCCCTGATCGTATTCAACATACCGTTGACCGTTGGGTCGACCGTATTTATGAGGCACGCCTGTACGCCCGGCGTAATTGCATCGCAGTCGTATGCTGCGGCAATACTAAGAACGTTAGCCGTAGTGACTCCACCCGTACCATAACGGAAGAGGCCGCTTTGAGCCTCGCTTGTCAGCACCTGACGGGTACGCGTCGGCGAAACTTCATTAAGATGAAATCTTTCGTAGTTAAAGAAAAAGTACCTTTTTCCCTTGCCCGAGTCGAAGGCACCCACGCCCTCACCAAATTTGATGAACGGGATCGGGCCGCCAAAGCTCCAGCCGAACTGGTTCAGACGCAGCTTCTGTTTAGGCAAACGCTGATAGTTGTTCTGCGTGTTGGCCGCATTCAAACCTTCATCGCGATGCTGCCAAAAGGCCGAGCCTTTATAATCATCGGTACCGCGACGGGTCTGGAAACGAATAGCGACTGCACCGTCACCGCTGCTCTCGGCACCCGGTGTAGCGGTCGAGACAGTCACCTCATCGATCGCGTCGATACGCGGGCGAATAAAGGTGAAGAAGCCATCGGACGACTTAAGGAAGTTGTCCTGAACGTCCACGCCGTCGATCTGGATCGTCAGTGCGCTCTTGGGCAGGCCATTGATCGTCGACGTACGCGCGACGCCCAAGGTTGCCGTTCCCGGCAACAGGGTAACGAGGTCAAGAGCATCTCGCGATTGGATCGGTGTCTCAAGGATCTGTCGTCCCTGAATTGTCGAACCGACCGTTGCGGTTTCGCTCTGCAATACCTCGGCGCCGCTCGTAATAACGACCTGCTCCGAGATCTGACCAGCCTGAAGAACGCTATTAACTGTCGCTGGTGTTCCAACGTCAACCTTTACATTCTGTACGACTGCGGTCTTAAAATTAGGTGCGCTGATGGTGACCGTATAGGTCGGCGTTCCAGCCGCCACACCGGGGATCGTAAAATAGCCGTCACCATTTGTGACCGCTGTATAATTCTGACCGGCCTGTCCCTTTACGCTGACAGAGGCCCCGGGGACAACCGCACCGGTAACATCAGTCACCGTTCCGGAAATAGAACCGGTCGTTAACTGTGCCTGAATGGCAGCCTGAGCCAATAACAGCATCAGTCCGACAACCAGGAATTGTGTAAACTTTCTCATTCTTTCCTCCTATCGAAAAATCAGGAATTTCACTCGTAAATAAGTGCAATATGAATATTCAAAGAACCTGAAACATCTGGTATCGAAATATCCGCTTTATAAGTGAATAATTCTGTTATGTTTCCGGAACCTACTAGATTGCTTCAAAGGGCAAGTATCGTGCCAAGATGCCCGTAAATGCTTGTCAGACCGTAACATCCCGATTTTAGCCGAGATGTGAACCCGGAACTCGATCCCAATCTGCCAAAACCTAGCCCCCGCCTACATTTTTGAGGAATTTTGTTCAATTTATCGGATTGCAAGTTGGCAGGTCAACGTCGACCGTGTCCCCGGCCCGTGGAGCCTTAGACCGGGCTTTTGACAAAAAAATGGAGACCCGGTTCTCACCGGATCTCCATGTAGCTCGAAAGCAAATCAGCCTGCGTTTAGAAGATAAACTTCGCACGCATGGTGACTGTTCGGCCGCCAAACGACACAAGGTCGTAATTTAGGTAATTAGCGTTTCCGGGAATGACAAATGCCTGGCCGTTCGAAGTACTGAAAGGGCCAATTGTTTTTTGACGCTGATTAAACAGGTCAAAAATTGTCGCTCCGATCTGGAAGTTGAAACGCCCGTCACTGCCAAAACGGGTATTCTTCAATACGACGAGATCCGTATTGTTATACCCTCTGGAACGGAAGGTATTCCTGTGGGCCGTTCCGGCGCCGTTATTTGCAAGCTCCTTGGCAAAAAATCCGGTCCTTATATAACCGGCATTGCCATTGTCTGCAACATAGGCACGGACGGCATTGTTAGGAGCTGTGCCAATCGTCACCAGCTGAATTGCGCCGACGGCATTTATAGTTACACCCATGACCCCGCTGCCGATCAGCGGATCGCCAGCAGCATTAAAGAGGGCCCGGTCGCCGGCACCATCGCCATTCCGGTTAACATCACGCCCGGCCTGGATGGTGATGGGCTGGCCGGATTGGATCTGGAAAATACCATTTATCGCAAATCCGCCCAAAACGGCCTTCAGGACCGAATTACTGCTATTTTTGAACCACGGGACATCCACGGCAAACGATGAAACGAAGCGATGCGGAATATCCAGCGGTGAATCTCCCCATTCGTTGTCAATGTTTACGCCATTGCCAAAGAATTCGCCGGCATCCTGCGCCCTGCGTGGGTTAAGAGCGCTGGTATTCAACTCGTTGGTCGAGTTATCCGTCGTTTTACTCCAGGTATAAGCCGCCGTAAAACCGAGATTTCTCGCAAACTGGCGGGTCAGGCTGAATGCCAGGCCGTCATACTTTGATTCGCCGATCGGCGAGGGGAGCCCGGTCAATGCACCGTTAAAACCCTGAGCCGCTAATTGTCTTGGCGCCAAAAAAGTGGTCGGGCTGATCAACGGATTGGCCGCCACAACCTGTGCGATCGTCGGCAGAGCCTGAATCGTTGCCAGCGAGGGCAGCGTGGTGTATGTCGGGAGGACCATCGCCGCGTCAACCACCGTCCGGGAATTTAGCTGAACCTGAACGGGCAGCTGCTTGCCCCGCGTTCTCAGGTAACGGATCTCGAGCCCGTTTGATGTACCGATCTGGCGTTGGTACGAAACCGCGATCGAATCGGAATAAGGGATTATCTGAGGACGGATAAGGGACCCTGCATTAGCACGCAAAAACGCCTGGCTCAGATTCGGCGTAAAGACCGGCGAGATCCCGCCGTTCAACAAAAAGTTGTTGATCGTAGGAGTACCGAGCAAGTTTGTCTCACCCTGCAGGGTTGGAGGCAAACTGATCAGAGCAAAATTCGAGAAGTTGGGGAAAAATGCTCTGGCAAAGTTTGCACGGATCGAGCTGTCTCCCTGTTCGCCAAACATAAAGCGCCCGATCGTGTTGCCCCAGTGCGGAGCCCATGCAAAACCTACGCGCGGTGCAAAGTTGTTTTTATCCGTCGGCGGAACATTAAACTCAATTACGCCCGGAATGTTGGCAGGAGCCGCAGTCGCCTGTAGAGCAGCGTCGCGGTAAAGCCCCTGATACTCGTATCGCAAGCCGAGGTTTAGTGTCAGGTTTGGACGAATTTTCCAATCGTCCTGCCCAAACGCAAAGAATCTGCGATTATTCGAGACAAAAGTTCCCTGGCCGACGCCTCTGATGTAAACCGAGTCAGGACTCAAATCCTGGATCAATCTATCAAACGTCTGGTAAGCATAGTCGCCGCGGGCACGCGGCAAAAAGTCGCTACCGCCGATATACACGCGAAAATCGACACCGGTTTTGATCGTGTGCTGGCCCTTTATCAGCGTTACCGAATCATAGACCTGGTAGTTATTGTCATAACCGCTTTGCGGCAGGTTGCCGCTAGGGCCGATTTCCGTACCCAAATCATCAATGGTCAGGTTTGGGAAATTAGTCAACACCGGATTCTTTAAGGGGAAATCCTGAATTGTGCGGAAATACGACAAACGCAGATCGTTGATCACATTCGAGCTGAAATTATGGATCCAGTTAGCCGAAAAAGTATCGGTGTTGTAAAGGACGTTGTTGTTAAAACTCAGTCCGCCATTGCCCTCTTGTTCGGCAAGATAACGACTGCGGGCATACCGGTAACGAATTTGGTTGTTCTCATTCATTGAATGGTCAACGTTAAACTGGTACGACTTTTGCGCCTGAAAAGCCGGTACCGCCAGATTAAAGGTGCCAAATGGAATACCCGACACGCCGAGCACTGTCCGCGTCTGAGTCTGAGTAGGGGCCAGGGCCACGCTGTTTCTAAATACATTAACAACATACTGGCTGACCCCCGGTATTGCGGCGATCTGGTTAAGACCGGCCAATGTCGGGCTTGTGATGGCAGCCGACGTACTTCCGGCGCTCTCCTGAAATAATTTTTCATAGGCACCGAAGAAGAACAGTTTGTTCTTGCCCGAGTTGAACACCGGTCCGTTGTTTTCGCCAAAATTAAAGTAAGGCAGCGGCCCGCCAAATGTCCCACCATAAACAAATTGTTTATTGTAGTTTTTCTCGCCTGTCGGGTTGCTTGGTGTTCGATCTTCATTAGTTGAGCGGGAATTTAACCTCTGGCTGTCAATATAGGTGAAAAGGCTGCCATGATAGTTGTTCGTCCCCGATTTGGTGACCGTGTTGAACTGGCCGCCCGCACCGGCGCCAAACTCGGCGCTGTAGTTGTTCTGCAGCAGCGTAAATTCTTCGACCGCGTCCCCGATCGGGCCGGTGGCCGGGCCGGTAACCGAAGCGTCATTGTTATCGACGCCGTCAATATTAAACGAGTTGCCGCGTGCGCGGACACCGCCACTGACGCCGCCCGAACCGGCTGTTCCATTTGCCGGTGGAATGACGTTCGGAGCAAGCACGGCGAGGTTATTCGGGTTGCCGCCGACGGGCAGATCCTGTGTCGCGCGGCCCTTAAAATTTGTGCCTATCTGCGAGCTATCGGTCTGAACAATGGCTTCGTCGCCGCCGGTTACGTTAACCACGCCTGTGGCGCCTGCCGCCTGTAGGGTAACGTCAACAGTTGTAGTCTGATTGAGCGAAACATTCAATTGACGTGCTGCCGCCCCAAACCCGGTGCCGGTGACCGTAATTGTATAGTCACCCGTTCCGACGTTTGGAAATTGATACGAACCGCCTCCGGTCGTCTGCGTCGTTTGTTCCCTACCGCGCAATTTGTCAATGAGTTTGACAGTCGCGTTGGGAATAACAGCCCCGTTGGCATCGACAACGGTTCCGGTTACAGCACCGCCGGTCACCTGAGCCGCGACAAAAACCGTACTCAAAACTATACTAATCAGTATAGAAACTACGTAACTTAGATACTTCTGCATTTGTTTATCCTCCGAAAAGCGTTTAGAAAACGACTATAAACCAAAATTCAATTTAACTAAAATACAGGAATAGCAATAATTGTGCCAGTTTTAACGCGTTAGGGGTGCTGGTGTGCGGTTCGATAGATCCGTGCGGTAGAATCGAAATTAGTCGAGCGTTTTCAAGGGATTGCGGGTCGTCCGATGCGATTTTTGCCGGTTGATTTGAGCTATTAAACAAGTGAACAGATCGTCTAAATGTAAAGAATTGTAAGGATTTTTGGATAAAATCCATAATTTCATTTGTTGGCAACGTAACCAATATTGTAGCTCTTGATCTTCGAATTGAGCGTCGTGGCGTTGAGGCCGAGCAGGCGTGCGGCTCGCGACTGGTGGCCGCCTGTTTGATCTAGTGCTCTGCGGATGAGGTCTATTTCGAAGCGCTTTACTTCATCATAAAAATTGACTCCGCGGGCGAGGTCGATCTCGCTAGAGGCCCCTGCGGAAGCGTTTATCATCCTCATTGCAAGTTCAGGATCGCGAACTTCGGGACGCAGACAATCGACGGTGACCTCGTTGGTCGGGGCGATAACGATCGCCCGCTCGATTATATTTTCCAGTTCGCGGACATTTCCCGGATAGTTATAGTTTTCGAGTAGCGACAGCACCTCAGGTGATAAATTCTCTGAGATCTCACGGTCATTTTCGGCCGAATATTTTCTAATGAAATGCTGAGCAAGTGGCAGTATTCCCTCGCGTCGGTCCCGGAGCGGCGGGATCTCGATCGGTACGACTGACAGGCGATAGTAGAGATCTTCGCGAAATTGTCCGTTTCTCACCGCCTCTTTCAGATCGACGTTTGTAGCCGCGACGATCCGAACATCAACCTTTACAGGGCTTGTATCGCCGACCGGCGTAAACTCGCGTTCCTGAATAACGCGAAGAAGGCGAACCTGCAATTCCGGCCGAAGATCGCCGATCTCGTCAAGAAAGATAGTGCCGGTATCCGCGACTTCGAAAAGGCCTTTCTTTGACGCGACGGCACCGGTAAACGCACCTCTTATATGGCCGAAAAGCTCTGACTCTAGTAATTCCGACGGAATATTTGTGCAGTTGACAACCACAAAAGGTTTGTCGGCCCGCAGACTCGCTTCGTGAATTGCTTTGGCAACAAGTTCCTTTCCGGTGCCGGATTCGCCTGTGACCAAAACGGTCGAGCGCGCTGGCGCGACTCTATCGACAAGTCGAAAAATGTCCTCCATTTTTTGGGAATGTACGACTATTGAGTCGCGCTTGACCGAACGAGCCATCGCCTGACGAAGCACCTGGCGCTCTTCTTCCTTGCGGCGTTTGCGAATTCCCTTTGCAATGAGCGCAATTATCTGTTCATTTTGAAAGGGTTTGCGGATAACGCCGGACGCTCCCTTTTCCCAAGCCGAGATCGCCGTGTCAAAGGTCGCATAGGCCGTGACCATCAGAATGACAGCTTCGGGGTCGATCTTAATAAGTTCTTCGAGAGCCGTCAGACCGCCGATGCCGGGCATCGAGACGTCCATGAGGACGACGTCAAATGCGTTCTGCGAATACGCCTCGATCGCCTCTTCACCGGTCTTGGCAAGTTCGACCTTGTGCCCCGCCCCCGAGAGTATCGTCTCGAGCACGTCACGCATGATCTCTTCGTCATCACAAATCAGGATCGAGCCTTTCTTCGCCATAAATGTTTGAGTTTAACCCAAAGACGTAAAGGCGCAAAGACGATAGCGGTTCGCTCTCTGGGTTTCCATTGCGAGGTCGACCAGGTCAATCGGCCTTGAGTCGCAAAGAAAGTCGCTTTCGGTACGTCAACTGGCGCCAGATCCATTCCATCGGGCCGAAGGCGAAGAATTTCAGCCAGATCGTGCTGATCACGATTTGCACTGCGAAGATCGCGAGAGCCGTCAGCGTCGCGTTAGAAGCGGTAAAGGTCCCAAACTTCCCGAAACCATATCCATAGAAAATCGTCACACAAACGACCGTCTGCATTAGATAATTGGTTAATGCCGTCCGCCCTACGGGTGCGAAAATTCCCAGCACGCGCTTCCACAAATCTGTCTGCCAAAGCGTCGTCAACGTTGCGATGATGCCGAGAGCGAGAGCCGGAACACCAAACGCATAACCGACCACACCCGCGACGCCCATTGGCGACGGCGGGAACGAACCTTCGTTTCCGGCGGCAGCGGTCATTATGAAATTGCCGATAACGCCAAGGATCAGTCCGTAGATCAGCACACGCTTTACCAGAGGAGCGTTGTCTTTCAAATTCTGAAAAACACCGATCCGGTAGGCATAAAATCCGAGCAGAAACATCGCCAGAATCTTCGGCAAGCGCATCTGAAAGATCAGTCCGGCGTAGCGGCCGACGATGTAGCTCGGGTTGTAAGTCGACATGATCTGCCAGAAGCTACCGGTTCCTACAGTCGTGACGCTGCTTTTCCAGCCCTCGACCTGGGCGGCGTCGATAGTAGCCCCGACATCGGGCGGCGCAAATGCGACAAAGGCTCCATACAAAAGCAAATAAGTAACGATCGGCACGATCATTAGTACAACCGCCCATTTGAGCAAACTCGCATCGCTTTTGTTCCTAAAAAGCAACAAAATAAAACCCATCACCGCATAAATGCTGAGAATATCGCCCGGCCACAGCATGTATGCGTGAATTAACCCGATCACGAGCAGCCAGAACAGACGGCGTTTGAACAGCGTCGCCTTTGTATCATCACGCTCCGTCGCCCGTGCGATCTGCAATGCAAATCCGAAACCGAACAGGAACGAAAAGATCGAGTAAAACTTCCCTTCGATAAAAAAGTGAACGAGAAATGTCACTACCTTGTCGATCATCCGCGAGCTCTCAACCATGGCTGGCGGCATCATGCCGTAGCCCGAAAACCACTGCATATTGCCGATCAAAATACCGCCAACGGCGAGGCCGCGAAGAATGTCGATGATCTCGATGCGTTCGCTTATAGAAACAGGGCTGATTTGTGCTTCAGACATATCGGATTATTTGAGTTCTAAATTTTACTTCAGACAAAGGTTACGCATCCTGTCTTGCGAATGTTCCGACGACGCAGAAGCCTATTTCCACTAAACCTTTCGCGGTGTGATGGCGTATGATTGAGTTGGCTCACGCGTTATTAACAGCAGCCAAAATATTGATATGGCAATGTCGAAAACAGCAAAGGTTTTTCTTCTCATCGGCGGTATTGTGCTGGTGTTGGGTTTCCTGGGCGTGATCGCACTCGTGATGCTCGCCGACTCGATGGGCCGACCGACGGTCGCGAATAACAGCGTTCTCGTGCTCAGCGTCTCGGGCGACTTACCCGATTACGTTGCCGACGAACCGCTCGCCAAGGCCTTCGGCGTGTCGCAGCCGCAGTCGTTCACCAGTCTGTTGACTCAGCTTCGCAAAGCCAAGGTCGATAATCGCATCGGCGCGGTTCTGCTCGATATAAATTTTCCCGGTATCGGCTGGGGCAAGGCGGATGAGCTTCGCGACGCTATCAAAGACCTCCGCACATCGGGCAAACCGGTCTATGCCTATATGGAGATAGGCACGAACAAGGAATATTACATCGCGACCGCCGCCGACAAGATATTTCTGCCGCCGTCGGGTGATATCTACATCAACGGCCTCGCGGCCGAAGCGATGTTCTACAAAGGCTCGCTAGACAAACTTGGTGTCGAGGTCGACGCCATCCAGATCGGCCCGAAATACAAAAGTGCTCCCGACCAGTACACAAAAACAACAATGGGCGACGGCCAACGCGAGGTCATCAATGCGGTCGTCGATGAGTACTTCGCTCGCTTTACCAACGGCATTGCCGAATCACGCAAAAAAGATGTTAACGACGTAAAAGCTCTGATCGACGGAGCTCCATACAACGCCAAACAGGCAAAGGAACTCGGCCTAATCGATGACGCTTTTTACCGCGAACAGGTCGACACAGAGCTCAAAACAAAGCTCGGCTATAAAGACTCAGACAAGCTGCGAGTCGTTCGCGGTGGTGAATATCGCGAGATCCCATCAGACTCGCTCGGCCTCAATAACGGTGAAAAGGTCGCCGTAATTTACGCCTCGGGAGCAATCACAGGAGGGCGTTCGTCGAGCGGCCCGCTCAACGGCGAGATGGTGGGTTCAGACACCATAGTTGCGGCTGTGAATGATGCGGCGAAAGACACTTCGGTCAAAGCGATTGTCCTCCGCGTCGATTCCGGCGGCGGCTCGGCACTCGCATCTGATCTGATGTGGTACGCGCTCGAGAATGCCAAAGCCAAAAAGCCCGTAGTCGTCTCAATGGGCGATGTCGCTGCGTCCGGTGGCTATTACATCGCCTGCAACGCTAACAAGATCGTCGCCGAGCCATCAACGATCACCGGATCGATCGGGATCTTCGTCCTGAAGCCGAATATCAAGGGTTTTTACGACTGGATCGGCGTATCAAATGAGTACACGATGCGTGGCAAGAACGCCGGTATCTTTCGAGCCACCGAGAAATGGACGCCGGAAGAACGCGCAAAAATGGAATCCCAGATCGGCAGCGTCTATTACGACAGCTTCATCCCAAAAGTCGCCACGGGACGCAAGAAAACAAACGAAGAAGCAAACGCCCTCGGCCAGGGCCGCGTCTGGACCGGAACACAAGCAAAAGCCAACGGCCTGATCGACGCATTCGGCGGCCTCGAAAAAGCGATCGACATCGCCAGGGAACTCGCTAATTTACCCGCCGATAAAGATGTCCGCCGCGTCGTCTTCCCCGCACCGCGTCCATTCCTCGAAGAATATTTCGGCGCCGAAGAGACCCAAGTCTCCGCCGACCAAAAGACGCAAGCCGCCATTATTGAGGCCATGCCCGCCGACATCCGCCGAGCCTTCCGCTACGTCGGTTTGTTTGATCGTATGAAAAACGGCGACGCAATGATGATGATGCCGTTTGAGTTGAGGATTAAGTAACTGTAAGAGTTACGCCATTAGGCGTAATCCACGCGGCTTGCCGCCCTATTTGCGGAGAAGCTTGCTTCTCCGAATACCGCTTCAATGGATCTAGCGGCTTGCCGCCGCCCAACCAGTCGGCGGCAAGCCGCCAGAATCTAAGAGGGCTCTCACGGCGAGGCAAGCCTGGCCGCAAATAGGCGGGCAAGCCCGAAGAATTCCCGTGGCCCCATCCGAAAATCATTTAAGCCGTCCATCAAGGCTTTCCCGCATTCGCAACTTTCCTGCCTTCCCCGCGTGTGCCTATTGACACCATTCTAAATCGAGTGCATAAATAAGCTGTCTTTCAGGAGCCCGAATTTTATGACTAGCCGCATCGCACAAGCTCTAGCTCTCTTATTTTTCGGCACGCTGTCTTCCGCCGCTCAGATCGCCAGCACCGAGACCAACGCCTGCAATCCAAAAATGGCCCAGATGCTAGTCGAGCAACAGGTCGCCGAGAGCAAATCTGTGACGGCTCGGCCAAAGCGGATAAAGATACTTCTCCGAAGCGCAGATTTCCTCTGGCCTCTCGACCAGCCGACCGCTCGCGCGTATTTCATTGAGGCGTTCACAAATGCCAAGGAACATTTCGCGGAAAAGGGATTTGAGCGGGCGAATGTCCAAAAGAGTCAGAACGGCGGCAGTTCAACCTACACAACCTTGCCTGACCTTCGATCCGATGTTATCCGCGCAGTCTCAACCCGCGATCCCGAATTGGCGAAGAAGTTCGCTGACGAGGTTCTCGCAGAATTTGAGAAGACGGTCGATCGGGACGTCATGAACAAGACGCGTGAGCAGGACGACCTTTTGGGCTTAGCCGGAGAAAGTGCTGCAACCAATCCGGATTTTGCACGATATCTCTTTCGTCGCGTGATGCGTTTCCCGCTAACACAATCTTGGTTTTGGTCATTAAATACGGCGGCTCGTCGAAATCAACCCCTCGCCGATTCGATCTACGCGGAGGCTCTTAGGAATTACCGTAATGAAAAGCCAGGTAGTTTGCTTAATCTGTCGGCATACCCATTCGGTATCGAGTCGAACTTCGGGCAGCGCTACTCCTTCACCGCTGCCCCGATAGCTTCATTCGTTCCGAATGTTGCATTGCAGCGTTCTTTTCTCGATACGTTCTTCGCACGCGTTGAGTCGTTCACCGGAAATCCTGAGGAGCTAAATGCGCCCGTAGATCAGTACTCACAACCGGAGGCCACCTCGATGGTGACTGCGTTGCGAGATATGGAGCCGCTCATTATCGAGCGATTCCCCGACATGCTTCAGCGATTTAGCGTTGCTCGTTCTCAAGCGAATGCCGCTCTAACGGCCGAAATGCGCAAGAACATCGAAGACCAGGAAAAAAGTGTCTCAAGAAGCACCCGCACATTTGAGGAATGCATTAAAGAACTGGAAGAAGCCGACGGGAAGGGCAAGCTGACCGACTATATGATCGCTCAGATCCTCTTCCAACGCCGAATGCGCACTGACGAGCACTACGCCAAATACGAGCCATGGCTCGCAAAAATGAAAGAAGAAAAACCGCGTGGCGAAATAACTAACTACTATTGGTTCGTCCGTGCCCAGTTTGCTATCAGGGAAAAGCGTTTTGCCGAGGCCGAGAAAATGGCGGCCAAGGTTGTCGAACTTGACCACCGTTCGATCCTACTGCTTGATCTGGCAAAACTTCAACTGGATTCGACCAACGATGCGGGTTCGGGTTTTGAGGTTATCAATGGAGTATCCAAACTAACTCGCACCGCGCCGAACTCGGTCGCAAAGGTGAAGGTATTGTTCAGCCTCGTCGGCTTCTACGAACGCATAAACCACTCACTAGCCCTCGACGAACTCGGCGAGGCAATCCGGGTCATCAACCAACTCGACGAACCCGACCTATTCCAAAACTGGGTCTATCGCCAGATCGCCGGCAAAGATTTTGTATTCATGTCCAGCATTTCCCTGCCCGGCGACAATTTCGAAGGAATATTCACGGAGATGGGCAAGAAGGATTTCGAGATGTCGCTCGCGAATGCTCGTGCTTTTAACGACAAATATTTCCGCACGATCTCGGTCATCGCGATCGCCAAGAACTGTATTCAGCCCAAAGCTCCGGCGAAGAAATGACGCGAATCCGCCGCAGATGCTGTAAATTAAGGGTACAAGCTCTTCATTGCGAATGATTTGTTGTCCCTTTCAGGGACTGATGATTATGAAACCCAGTTTGTGGCCTCAACGTGTTGACTTTCGGCGGTGCACGGATTACTTTTACCCACACGCAAAAAGTTAGAGGCCGGAGGGAAGAATGATTCGAATAATACTCGGTGTGATCGTCGGTTTTATTGTCTGGTCGATCGTTTGGGTCGGCAGCCAGAGTTTGCTCGGGGTGCTGTCGCCTGATTGGCTTGGTAAGCATTCGCTCGATGCTCAAAAGGCGCTGACCGACGGCACACCGCTCGCGTCGGCTGGTGATGCGACGATCGCGATCATTAATTTGATCCGCAGTTTCGCCACGTCGCTGATCGGCGGCTACATGGCGGCACTCGTCGCCGGCGAATATAAACGCTCGACGATGGCGCTCGGCCTCATTCTGCTCGTCGTCGGAGTCGCGGTCGAATATATGTTCTGGAATCTCGCACCGGCCTGGTACCACATTATTTTTGTGCTGGCTCTGATACCGATGACGATCCTGGGTGGGCGTATACGACGGTCAAGCTAGGTTGTTTAGCTTTATCGCGAGCGGAATGGGCAGTTGCGGCTGTGGTCGCCGGTAGGTCTGGGTATTGAGACGATTGATCGCGAGTTCCGCGGTCTCGGTGGTCGCCGAAGGCGGCAGATCGGCGGCTGATTCGTAACAGGCGTGTACAATGCACGGGATGGGCTTTGCGACATCGTGAACAAGACAGCCGATGCCTTTCTCAAAGAGCGGACATGCAAATTTGTTCTCGTGTTCCGCATCCAGCGTCAGATCGAAATCGATGATCGTCCGGTCGATGCGTCGCCGTATCTCGTCGGCACGTTTCCCCGGCTGGGCGTCGATAAACTTATTGATCGCCACCGCCTCAAGCCGCGAGATGCGGACATTGACGAAATGCGCGTCGAGACAACACGCTCCAGGTGTCTCGCACGTGCTGCAGCTTTTTGCACGATGCTCGTACGTATTTGAAATGTGCGATCTCAGATCGGCAACGATCTTATCGAGTCTTTCAAGTGATTTTCGTTCACTAATTGGTCTCATTACTTGGAAGGAACCCAGTCGCTATAGCTCCCGGTTCTGACAGCGGACGTGATACAATTGTCCTGTACAGATATTACATTTTTCGGAGGCTTATGCTCAAAGAAGGCGATAAGGCACCAGAATTCACTGCCAACGACCAGGACGGAAATTCGGTGAGTTTGAAGGATTTCAAAGGCAAGCGTGTCGTGCTCTGGTTCTATCCAAAAGACGACACACCTGGCTGAACGATCGAAGCATGTTCGTTCCGTGATGCGAACGACGTTTACAACAAAAAGAACATTGAGGTGATTGGCGTTTCGGTCGATAACGAAAGGTCGCACCAGAAATTCATCTCGAAATTTGACCTGCCCTACACACTGATCTCCGACACCGAGAAAAAGGTCGTCGAGGCCTACGGCGTCTGGGCCGAGAAAAGTATGTACGGCAAAAAATACATGGGCACCAATCGCAAGACCTTTCTGATCGACGACGACGGCTCGATCATAAAGATCTTTGAGAAGGTCGATGTTGCCAAACACGCCGACGAAGTGCTGGAGGCATTTGGTGAGAAGTAATTTACGACGTGCGTTGGTTTTGCTCGGAGTCGCTTTCGCGGCTGCGTGCCAGACAGTTTCCATGGCTCCGTTCAAAAAGTACGTTGACGGCAACGACGTGCCAAAGATCTCGGTCGCTGACGCTAAGAAAGCGGTCGATGATGGTACGGCGGTGATCGTCGACAGCCGCAATGAGTTGGTATATAAGATGGAGCACATCACCGGCTCGATCAGCGTTCCGAATGGTTCGCCCAAGGAAAAGTACGACGCTGTGCCGAAAGATAAAAAAGTCATCACATATTGTGCATGCAATGGCGAAGGCACAAGCATAAACCTCGCGTATCAAATGAATCACGCTGGCTTCCCGAACACGTACGCGATGGTCGAGGGATTTCAGGGTTGGAAATCGGCCGGATATCCGATGACGAAAGGTGAATAAGCTATGAAAAAACTGGCCTTATTATTGCCGATACTTCTCTTCCTGGCCTGTCAAAAAGCCCCGGTCGTGATCGAGTATGTAAAGTACGACAGCGACGCAGCGATCCCGCGCATCTCTGCCGCAGATGCTAAAAAAGAATATGACGCAGGCAACGCTGTTTTTGTCGATAGCCGAGGCGAAGGCGCCTGGAAAGTCGAGCGTCTGCCCGGAGCACTCGAGATCTCGATGGGTGCGTCGGACGAAAAGCTGAGCACGCTGCCGAAAGGGAAAAAGATAATCGTCTACTGTTCCTGAGCGGCCGAACACACGAGTGCCGGTCTGGCATTCCAAATGAATCAGAAAAATATCCCCGGAACCTACGCCTTACTCGGCGGCCCCGCCGCATGGAAAGCGGCTGGATTTCCGTTCGAGAGTTCCGAAAACAAGTAGACATGGAGCACCTATGAAACTAATACTTGCAATATGTATCATCTCGATCTCGAGTCTGGCTGCGTTTAGCCAGACCGGTGAGACCAGGAAATTCTCCAGCGACGCCGAAGTGCCGCGAATGACGATCGAGGATGCAAAGAAAGGCTTTGACGATGGCACAGTCGTTTTTGTTGATGCCCGGGCCGCCGATGCCTATCGGCAAGACCGCATCAAGGGTGCGGTCCAGATCGAAGGTGCAAAGGACGATCGATTCGACGCCCTGCCAAAAGGCAAAAAGATCGTCGTCTATTGTTCCTGACCGGCCGAGAATTCGAGTGCCAGGCTGGCATTCCAAATGAATCAGAAAGGCATCGCGAACGTCTTCGCTCTAAAAGGTGGTTTCCAGGGTTGGAAGGCGGCAAATTATCCTAGCGAGTCGACCAAATGAGCGCTGCGAACGGCTTTGGCTGCTTTAATTAGACGGTATTGCCATGAAAAAACAACTGCCACTATTCCTACTGATCTTTGCCATGACCGCGTTAGGGCAAAGTTCTCTTCCTGATAAATCCACGCTTGCCGACATCGTTGGAAAGTCGAAGGCATATGTCGACGTAGTGGATCCATCGAAAGGATTCAAAGATGCATTCAAGAAAGGCGGTCTGGTTGAGGTTGGCAAGGCTGACGAAGCAGACTTTGTTATCGAATATCGTCAAATCGGTAATACCGAATACATCACTGACTTTCGCATCCCGCTCGAAAAAGGAAGTCTAACTATTTACTATTTCCGCGACTCGAAAAAGGTCATCGTATGGCAGGAGACCGCGAGCAACAGCGGTCGAAATCCGTCACCGGTCGAGAAACTTTTGAAACAATTCACTAAAGAAAGGGCGAAGGTCAGCAAATAACCTCACGACCCATAACAATTTTAAACGGCTTCGCTAGTTAATTCATCACAGATGCGTCCCGCCGCCTTCCCGTCCCATAGCGGCGGTATCTTTGAGTCAACAGCAACATCTGAACCAAGTACCTCGGCCGCCGCAGCTCGGATCTTTTCCGGATCGGTTCCGACCAAAACATTTGTTCCCAACTCTATCGTGATCGGCCGCTCAGTGTTGTGGCGAAGCGTTAAGCATGGGATGCCGAGTACTGTTGTCTCTTCCTGCAAACCGCCGGAATCGGTCAGGACGAGCCTCGCTCCACTATACAGCCGCATAAAATCGAGATAGCCGAGCGGATCGATAAGTCGGATGTTCGAGGCCGCGATCCGTTCGGAAAAGCCAAATTCCTCGATCTTCGCACGCGTTCGCGGATGGACCGGAAAGATGATCGGCAGACGCTCGGCGACCGATAGCAACGCATCGAGAATACCGCCAAACACATCACGTTCGTCGACATTTGAGGGCCGATGCAGCGTCATCACTGCGTACTCGCGGGTCACAATGCCGAGATCTGTGCGAACCGTCGAATTCTCCGCGATCTTGAGATGCTCAAGCAGAGAGTCGATCATCACGTTGCCGACGAACCGAATGCGCTCCGCCGGAATGCCTTCCAATCGTAGATTCTCATCTGCATCCTGCGATGTCGTAAACAGCAGATCGGAGATCGAATCGGTCAGAATGCGATTGATCTCCTCCGGCATCGAACGGTCGCGCGAACGCAGCCCGGCCTCGACGTGAGCGACCTTGATGCCCAATTTGGCGCAAACCAACGCACAAGCGATAGTCGAATTCACATCGCCGACGACCAGCACCCAATCGGGCTTATGCTCAAGCACGACCGGCTCAAATTCCGTCATGATCTTCGCCGTCTGCACAGCGTGAGAACCGGAACCGACGCCCAAATGAACATCCGGTTTCGGCATTCCCAGATCATCAAAAAACGAATCCGACATCGCCGCATCATAATGCTGCCCCGTATGCACGATCATCGGCTCAAACTCCCCGGCACGCCGCTTCATCTCCGCATAGATCGGCGCCACCTTCATAAAATTAGGCCGCGCACCTGCGATGTTTAATATTTTGATCATCCTTCCAGTGAAATAACCTTCTCTCTTAACCAACGTTCGATCTCGTCCACTTTCCACGAATTAGATTCGACCGCTAGTGACATTTCATAGATCTCTTGTGACGTCGCTGTATTCCGAAAGCCGTTCTTTTCCAGAAAGAAATCCATCAGAAAGGTCGCGGTACGCTTGTTTCCGCCCGTCCACGGATGATTCTTGATCAGCCCAAAGCACAGTGAGGCCGCCTGACGAAAAATGTCTGCGTCTTCGTAGGCCGCTGTCTGTATAGGTCTGACAAGTGAAGATTCGAGGAGGAATCGATCATCGATCCCAAAACGGGTTTCGCCCCAATATTCCATCAGGGCGAAATGAAGATCGACCGCCAGCACATAGTCGATGTAAAAGGGCATCTTTCAAACTAATCAACGTCCGCGATATCCCTCATAAAGTCACCATAACGCTCGGAAAAGCGTTCGACTGCGGTTCTCGCTTCGTCCGTCCTCGGAATGAACGTACCCAGGATCGCCCCATCTTTGATGGTCAGACTTGCCAGAGTGCCAGGCGCAAATCCCTCTTTAGCACACAATTCATCCGGCAGTTCGAGTATCCAGGTATTCTTCTCAACCGCTACCGTACGTAGGTCTTTGTTGTTTGCGGAACTGATCATAATGTATCTTTTTTCTACAAAGTACTATACACCTAATCGTTAGTTCAATCTCCGTTTTTTTTGGAACCATACCCCGACAATTTTCGAATTGTTTTTCGCGACCGCACCGAGGAATCCAAACCTACTCGCCACTAAACCGCCGCAAAAGCGATTTTAGCACCCAAACAAAGCGTGCTACGGCTCATCACTCTACGGGCCTTTTCTTTACAAACCACTTCCCACTCGCATACTACTCATCGCCAACCTGCGACAAAAACTGAACTTACTGGCCGCCAAGATCGCACCGAAAGTTTACGAACATGGCTTCCTGAAAAAATGACCGGCCTGCGAGCGTCTTTCGCGAGCGGGCATCGGGCGACAATTCTTTGAGGGGAGCATAGCTTTTCCATGCTATACTGAGGCCGATATGGCTGTTTTGGTTGATACAGTTGAGAACATAATCTCCGTTAACGACGTTGGCGTTTGGCGAGTTACCGGGACGCGGGTTTCTGTGGATTCGGTTATTTATTCTTTCAATTCGGGGGCCTCGCCGGAGGAGATCGTTTGGCAATTTGACACGCTCGATCTGAAAAAGGTTTATGCGCTGATCAACTATTATCTCCACAACCGCGAACATGTCGATAAATATCTTGCTGCAAGCGAGAAAGAATCCAGGCAAATTGGGCGGAAGCTGGAAAAAGAATTTCCCCTTCCCGCAGGTCTAAAAGAACGCATAAATGCGCGCCGCCGCGAGTTGAGATGATCCGATTTCTTACGGATGAGGACTTTGACGGCAGGATCGTTCGCGGTCTCAGAAGACATTTCCCCGATATCGACGTTCTGAGAATTCAGGACGCGGGCCTAAGAACCTCTCACGATCGGCTCATCCTTGAAACTGCTGCGAAGCTTGACCGCGTTCTCCTGTCCCATGATATTCGGACAATGTACACATTCGCATTCGAGCGTCTTTCCAAATCCTTATCAATGCCCGGCGTGATCCTCGTCGATCAAAGCTACCCTATACGAATCGCTATCCAGGAGATCGCCCTGATCGCACATTGCGTAGAATCCGAAGATCTGATCGACAAGGTCAAACGGCTGCCGTTTTGATCCTTGACCAATCTCAATTTAACTTGAAGACTGCATCTGCCGGTCGCGGTTGCTTCTGTGATTCTTCACCCGCAGCGGGATCTGGGCGGTTCTTAGGTCCAGGCGGAGGATGCCGTCTTCGTCGATCTCGGCGTCGGGGAATTTTACGGTTGCGGGGAGGTCGATGCGGTATTCGCGCATCAGGCGGTAGGCGTGAAGCTTTTTGCCACCGCTGCGGCCGGAGGGCTTTACGGGGTATGCGTGCCGCGTGGTCAAGGCGGCGGGTTGCAAACCGATGCGGCGGTTGGTGCGGTCAAATAACAGCACGAACGCCTTTGGCTCGCCAAGCATTTCGTAAGTCGGCCGCGTCATTGCGATCTCGCCACGCGGATTCAGCGTCACATATATCCCCGCATACTGCGCCGCAACATCATCTCGAGGACAAACTTCCCACTCGCCTTTCATGTCCGGCATCGTCTCATACTTTTGTATTTGTGTCAACTGTGCAACAGTCACAATTGATGAATTCTTTTGATTGCCGTTGCCTTCAGGCAACGGAAGTGTGGGTCTCCCCCAATAATTCCCGGGCTTTAGCCCAATCTTCGGGCTAAAGCCCGCGAAACTCTTTCCGAGCTTTGACCGTTGGCTAAAGCCAACGGCAATTCAAACAAACCGCCAGGAATGATCGACAATCACCGAAACGATGAATGAGGCAATGGACGTCAGAAAGAATCCCTAAAATTCGGTCATAAAAAGTGCGCGAGGGTCATAAAAACCGACGGTGGGTCATATAAATGACGATTGGTCATACGGATTCTCCGACTAGATTGGGAGTAATCGAAAACGGATGATTTCGATCACTCCCCAAGATTTCTTGCAACCGTAGACTTAGAGTCGGACGATCCGAGCTTTGCTATTCGAACGCGTTTCGGGTGTGAGGGCATTTCTGGTGTCGACTATCAGCGAAGCGAGGTCGCAGACGCGGGCGTAGTCGATCGGGGAGTGCTCGGTGCAGATTATTACGCAGTCGGCATCGCGGATGAGGTCGTCTGTAAGCTCTTGATTATAAAGCGGATCGCCGGCTCCGATGGTGTAGGCATGGTCGAAGGTGACCTCTTCGACGAACGGGTCGTGGTAATAGACATCGGCTCCGTCGGCACGGAGGAGATCGATTATCGAGAGTGCTGGCGACTCGCGCATGTCGTCGATGTCTTTTTTGTAGGCGACGCCGAGAATGAGGATCTTTGAGCCGTTAACTGCTTTGCGTTCTTCGTTTAGAGCGGTCGAGGCGAGTTCGACGACGTAGTTTGGCATCGTCGAATTGACCTGTTCTGCCAGGCTAATGAACTGCGAATCAAATCCGTGCTGGCGTGCCTTCCACGACAAATAATGCGGATCGAGCGGGATGCAGTGGCCGCCAATTCCGGGGCCCGGATAGAACGGCATAAAGCCAAAGGGTTTTGTCGCCGCCGCACGGACCACTTCCCAAGTGTCGATACCGAGAGCATTACAAAGCTTGGCCATCTCGTTCGCCATGCCGATGTTTATTGCTCGAAACGTGTTTTCCCACAGCTTGCAGGCTTCGGCAACGCGAGCCGATGAAACCGGATAAACCTGCTCGACGATCTGCCCGTAAAGCAACGCCGCGACCTCAGTCGAGTCGTCGCTGCAGCCGCCGACGACCTTCGGGATGTTGTGCGTTTGATACTGCGGATTGCCCGGATCGACGCGTTCCGGCGAGAAGGCGAGAAGGAAATCTTCGTCGAGCGAAAATCCTTTTTCCTCGAACATCGGCTGCAAAACCTCGTCCGTAGTGCCCGGATAAGTCGTCGATTCGAGAATGACGAGCTGGCTGCGACGCATGTAATTCTGTATCTCGCCGCCGGCGGTCAGAATGTAGGACATGTCCGGATCTTTGGTCTTGCGAAGTGGGGTCGGGACGCAGATGATGATGACATCGCAATCAGCGAGCTTGCTGAAGTCGGTCGTCGCCGTCAGTTTGCCGCCGTCGACGCACTTTGCGACGTTTTCGCTCGTCACATCAACGATGTATGAACGTCCGGCATTTATCTCGCTTGTCTTGGTCTCATCGACCTCAAAACCCACGGATTCATAGCCTTTCAGGCTAAATTCCACGATCAGCGGCAGGCCGACATAGCCGAGCCCGATCACGCCGATACGCGCCGTGCGGTCGGCGATCTTTTGTTTCAATTCGTCTATGACCATTGGTTCTGGAGCAAGGAAATGTTCTGTCTCAGATGGTGTGAAATCTTGAAGTTCAATGTCTTCTCTCATAAGTAAGCTATTTTATAGATTGCTGATAGTCAAGAAACTAAAGTTGAAGTAGACGAAATCTCATAGTAGCGATTGGTCTTACCTCAAGAGAGTCTATAATCGTAATAGTCGCTTGGTTCCTTTAACTTTATGAGCTTTCAGGTCGTTTCGAGCAATCCCCTGGTAAAAGCCGTAGTCGATGGCTCCGCACCGCGTGCGGCCCAGCTTGCTGCTTCGCGCGGCCTTTTGCCGTTGCCACAGGCAGATCTGCTCGAACTTCTCGTTGGTTTGGCGGAAAGTGCCGACCCCGAGATCAACAAGAACGCCGCTGAAACTCTCCACTCGCAACAAGCGGCAGACATCGATGCCGCGGTGCGTTCGAACGAGACTGCACCGAGCGTTTTGCAGTATTTTGCTAGTCAGACGGACCTGCCAGTGAGCGTTCACGAAGCGGTTTTGATCAATGCGAATACGCCGGCGACGGCGATCACATCATTCGCAGCCAGAACGACAAACGGATCGTTGCTCGAACTGATCTCGTTCAATCAGCAGTTGCTGATCCGGAATCCGGCGATCATCGATGCGATCATCGCTAACGCAAACCGTACGCCCGAAGCCGAACGCCGTGCCTCGGAGATAAAACGCGAGTTTTTTGAAAAGGAACGCGGTGCGCAGCAGATCGCTAACGAGCTGCGGGCCCGCGGCAATGAAGCGGCAGCAGAGTTTCTCGAAACCGCAGAGTTTGCGGGCGATCTCGATGGGTCAGGTTTAAGTCTCGACGATGCCCTCTTTCTGGCTCAACATATCGAAGTTCCCGATCGCGAGACGGACGACTCTTGGCTGTCGCTCGAGTATATCGAGGAGATCTACGAGGAATCTGAAGAGCAGCGACAGGCCGCGATCAACAAGATCATCGGCGAGCTGCAGACCGAGGAAGACGAGATTCCGGGCGACCGTATTTCGATGATCAACCGCATCATGAAGATGGGCGTCAAGGACCGCGTCAAGCTCGGCATGAAAGGCGACCGCGAGGCCCGCAACATCCTCATACGCGACCCGAACCGCCTCGTTTCCTCGGCTGTTGTTAATAATGCGCGAATAACGGAGCAAGAGGTCGAGGTGATAGCGACCATGCGTTCGATATCGGAGGATATCCTTCGCCAGATCGCATCAAATCGTCAGTGGGCTCGTAGCTACACGATCATGCATCAGCTGGCCAAGAATCCGCGCACGCCGCTCGCGAATTCGATGACGATTATGACAAGGCTACAGCTACGCGATCTTGTCGCACTGACAAAGAACCGCAACGTGCCCGAGGCCGTTCGCCGTCAGGCCCAGCGGCTCTACGACGCACGTTCAGGCGGCGGCCGTCGCTAGAGAAACTTGGCCACGCGGCCCGTCTTAACAAAGCTGCCGGCCATATCGGTAAATGTATGGCTCGCGGCTCCGAGCCAAAGGCCGATAAACACAAGTAGGAGAAAGTCGCTGCCGAGATGTTCCCGAACAAATTCACCGATGCTCCGCCAAACCTCGGTGAAATATCCCAGATCGTAGGGCCTCGATCCGATCAGGCTCGACGCGACGAGTGACAAGAGGTACACCGCCAATGTAGAAACGCCCAGAAAGTAGATCACCCTCAGCAACGCCCCGAAGACCAGCCCGTGTGAGAACCGCGAGCGGTGCTTGAAACACCAACGGTAAGGCAGCCACAGAAATCGCAGAAAGAACCATCGCGCATACTGCCGCGAAACCGTATCAAGATCGGGCCCGAACATTATGCCGCCAAAGGCAAACGCCGCCGCTACGGTCGCTGCGGACACAATACTGTACGTAGTGACATACGCCGCCGCAAATGCGGGAACGGTCAAAATAAATGTAATTACGTCGTGAGTTTTTCCACTGGGCACAGAATGATTTTACCGCTTCAGGCAGGCTTTGAGTATTGTGCTAGAATTTTGGTTTTGCTTTGACTGATGAGTTCAATAGTCAACAAATTAAGGATCACGCTCTCGATGATCAAATTCGAGCACACGCTGTTTGCGTTGCCATTCGCTTTTCTCGGAGCGATACTCGCGGCAAACGGACTTCCGACGTGGCGGCAGATTCTTTGGATCACTGTCGCGATGGTTGGTGCTCGCTCGGCAGCAATGACGTTCAATCGCATCATTGACCGCGATATCGACGCCCAAAACCCGCGAACAGCCAACCGCGAATTGCCGAGCGGCAAGCTCTCGGTCGGTTTTGCCTGGGCATTTCTGTATGTGTCAATTGGCGTATTTCTGCTCGCCGCGTACTCGCTAAACTGGCTCACTTTTGCACTATCGCCCGTCGCACTTTTGTTTGTGCTTGGATACTCGTATGCCAAGCGATTCACCGTCTTTGCACACCTTTTGCTTGGAGCGGCTCTTGCCATTTCACCGTCGGCTGCTTGGATCGCGGTTCGCGGCGATCTATTTGATGAGATGCCGATACTGCTTTCGTTATTTGTGCTGATCTGGACCGCCGGATTTGATGTACTGTATGCCTGTCAGGATTTTGAATACGACCGGCAAGCGGGATTGCGTTCGATCCCGGCTCGCTTTGGCATAAAAAACTCGCTCTGGATCGCCCGGCTTTTTCACTTTCAGGGGTTTATCGTCCTGTTGTTGCTGTGGCTTGCGACGGGAATGAGTTGGCTGGCTCTCGCCGGTGTGATCATGGTCGCGGCGCTCTTTATCTACCAACATGCACTACTTCGCGGCGGCAACCTCTCACGTATGAACGCCGCATTTTTCACAACGAACGCATTCGTCAGCGTTATCCTACTCCTGACATTCGGCGGGTCGGTTTTTCTTCAATAGCTATGAAGCCGATCCTCGCCAATATCAGTGCCGAATTGATCGAGAAGCTCCACGCGCACGGACACCGACGCACCTATGGCGAGGGGCAGAATGTATTTGAGCGGGGCGGCGATGCCGAATTTTTGCCGATCGTGATCTCCGGTGCGGTAAAAATGATCCGCACTCCGGAGATCGGAAAGGAAGTTATTATCGGCATATTTCGCGAGGGCGAAATGTTTGCCGTCCCGCCAGTTTTTGACGGCGGATCATATCCGGCCACGGCGGTTGCGATGGAAAAAACCGTGCTGCTCCAAATAGGCCGAAAGGACTTCCGCGATATCCTACGCGATTCCGCGGAGTTTGCTTTTCAGGTCATTGCCTGGACATGTGAAATGCTGAGGGAAAAGACCTCGATGATTCAAACACTCGCTACGGCGTCGCCCGAGTACAGAGTGGCACGTGTTCTCGTGAAACTTGTCGAAGATCAGGCGTCAGCCTTTCCTTTCAAGATCCCAGTCCGCCGTCAGGATATTGCCGAAATGGCCAGTCTGACCACCGAGACCACGATTCGCGTCATATTGCGGTTTGCCGAACAAAACCTGTTGCGGATCGTTCACGGGAAGATCTTTATTGATGAGGCCGAACCTCTTCGCCGGTTTCTAAAGGATTGACTTTGGCCGGTTCCGCCAAACCAAGAAACTCCTGCATTCGCGAAGCGATCGAACGGGCACGCATTTTTAGAAACTCCGCTCGCTCACCGGCAAACTCCTCGTCAACTGACCGCAAAAATATCTTAAGCCAACGCGCAAAGTGCTTTGGCTCAAACTGGTTACGCAGATGGATCGCCTTGTGAACATCGAGCGGATTACGGCCATGTTTGGCATAGTTGCCCGTCTGAAAAAGCATCGTTTCCCAAAAGTCACCGATGATCGGCAGATGATGTTCAAGATCGAGCTTTGCGACATCCGAAAAAATATACCCGATCACGTCGTCAGCCAGCGCTCGTTCGTAAAAGACGCGCATTATTAGATCGATGTCGGTTCGGGTTTCAATATCGTTCATATCTATGTCAGATCAGCAGCAGTGTCTGTCATTGTTTCCCCTTTTGTAAGCATTAGTTTTAAGGCAAACCAAACAAACGCAACCGCTCCGATAGCAAAGATCGTGTCGCCAAAAAGGCGCATCCAACGGAGATTCTGCATCAGCTCGGTTTGCATAAATTCTGCGCTTCGCGCAGACCAATAGCCTACTGAAACCGATTGGTATGTTTGCAATAGGCCGATTGGTAGCAGGCTAAAGAATATCTCCATCAGCATTCCAATGTTAATAGCCCAAAAAGCAAAGCTCAATAGTTTTGTGTTCCATTTTCGTTCCGGTTCCATAGCCCGCATACAAAACAGCAGAAGAGCGAGACCGAGCGTTCCATAGACGCCGTATAGAGCGCCGTGGGCGTGAACCGCCGTCGTATTGAGGCCTTGCATATAATACAAAGCGATCGGCGGGTTGATCATAAAGCCGAAGACGCCCGCGCCAACCAGATTCCAAAACGCCACAGCGACAAAGAAATAGACGACCCATTTATACTGGGCAAGCCAGGGCCGCACTTTGGAATGACGGATATTTTCGAAGGCTTCGTATCCAACGAAAACCAGCGGTACGATCTCTAGTGCGCTGAATACCGAGCCGAAAGCCAAAGCTATCGTCGGCGTGCCGGCAAAATAGAGATGGTGCAAAGTGCCGATAATTCCACCACTGAGATAGATGGCCCCTGACAACAGTGATGCCTGAGCCGCGTGCTCGGCCTTGATAACCTTAAGCCTCGCGAACAGGAAAGCGATTACGACGGTCGCAAATACTTCGAAAAACCCTTCGACCCACAGATGTACAACCCACCAACGCCAATACTCGACAACGGTGATGTGTGAACGCATTCCCCAAAACAGTCCGGGTGCGTAGAAAAGTGCAATACCCGCAGTCGTCGCCATAAACAGCGTGATAAGCGATTTGTTAGCTCCCTCGCGTTTGAGAGCCGGTATTGCCGCACGTCCGATCAAAAACAACCACAACAGCAATCCCACAAAGAGCGCGGCTTGCCAGACGCGGCCCAAATCGACATATTCGTAACCCTGATGCCCGAACCAAAACCACATATCACCGCTGCCGAGCTTGTGCATCACGCTCATCCATTGGCCGCCCATCGAGCCGAGCACAACGATCAGCAAGGCACCGAACAAGACATCGACGCCGAGCTTTTGGAATTTCGGCTCTTTACCGCAAATGTAAGGCGCGATAAACAGTCCGGCGGCCAGCCACGCTGTCGCGATCCAGAAGATACCAAGCTGCGTGTGCCACGTTCGCGAAACGACATACGGCAGATAATCCGAGAGCGGTATGCCATAAAAGCCGCCGCCCTCTACGCCGTAATGCGCGGTTATTATCCCCATCACGATCTGGAGCAAGAACAGCAGAGAAACTACGACGAAATACTTGACCGTCGCTTTCTGCGAGGCCGTCAATGTCTCACCTATCAGCGGATCGTCATCCGGCGTGTCGCTGTCTTCGGCCTCTTTTCGCCAACCGGCATAGAACCAGACCATAGCTCCGATACTCGCGATCAGCATGATAACGCTTACTCCCGTCCAAACGATCGCCGAGCTGGTCGGCACATTTCCAACAAGTGGTTCTGACGGGAAATTACTTGTGTATGAGATCGTATTATCCGGACGGTTTGCGGCTGAGGCCCACGCCGTCCAGAAAAAGAACGATGTTAGTGAGCGAAGCTTTACGGGATCGGACTGTGCGTTACGTTGTATCGCATAGTCTTTGTTGCCGTTAGCGAAGACATCCGAATAGTGCTTTAGATTCTCCTCAAATGCCTTGGCCCGCACCGGATCTACGATGATGCGACCGGTCGCTTCGTCGTAAGTGTTCTTTCGCATCAAATCCTGCAAACGCTGCCTTAATGCCGCCTGCTGCTCGCTTGAAAGTGCGTCATAACCCCGGCCAAACTCAGCATTGGACCACGTATTCAGGATAAAAATACACTCGCGGTGCAGATAATCGGCCGTCCAGTCCGGCGCGACATACGAACCGTGTCCCCAGATCGAACCGACCTGCATACCGCCCATCGCCTGCCAGACGTTCTGGCCGTCGGAGACTTGCTCCGCAGCGATCAAAACCATGCCATCGGTCGAGACGACCTCACGCGGTATCGGCGGAGCCTGTCGAAATATCTCCGTCCCGACCCAGCCTAAAATTGCAAACGACAATACAAAAACCGCACCAAATATGATCCAAAGTCTTTTCATTTCACGCCCTCCGCGACAGCAGATCAGCTGTCTTTAAATTTGGTAACAATAAGGTGAAGCGAGGGATCGGCCGTTACTTCGTGTTCGATGCCCGCCTCCAAGGTAATAAGGGTGCCCGCACGTAGATCTTGAGAATCCTCAAGATCTTTGCCCGCGGTAAAAATGCCGCTGCCTGACAGACAAAAGACGGTGATGGGTACATCAGCTTTATGCCGCGAGAGCACGGCATTATTCTGCAGCCGCACCTCGACAATCCGGCGAAACGCTCCGTCGAATAACTGGTTAACGACCTTATCATTCGCCTGTTCGACGTCAGCGTCCGCCCCTAATTGACCTAATAATTCAATATGTTTCATACATCATTTCCTTTACTTATGGCTTTAGATTATCGTCGAGCCGTCCATAAAAAAATGATTACGGTCATAAAGTGAAATAATCCGGCAAACCCCTTGAGCGATATGCCCGCACGTTCTTACCAGGGTCAGATCCCCGCTTGTTTATACTTCTAATTATGGAAGATTATGTTTTATCGAACGGCGTGTATGTGCGCGGGCGCACAATTAACTATCGGCGAGAAATGAGGCAGCGTTAAATGTTTTTTGCATACAAAGGCTCGTGGCAACATCTGCGTACTGGCCGTAGTTTGGGATCTCGGTGTAGCCTAACCGTTTGTAAAGGGCGATAGCTTCAGGCTGTTTGAAGCCGGTCTCAAGGACGCACGCGGTAAACTGCTCTTGCTGAGCCCAGCTTTCGAGTTCTATAAGAATCTTCGCGGCTATCCGCTGGCCCCTGTATTCTGGCTTGACGAACATCCGCTTGATCTCGGCCTCGGTTTCGGAAAATTGCTTGAAAGCCCCGCAACCAACCGGCTCATCATCAACATAGGCGACGATTGCTCCAAGGATTCCTGCAAGCTTATTGAACTGAGCGAAAAAGTAATGGTCTTCGCCATCGCGAGTCTTAAGCTCCTCATCAAGCGAAGCCACGAGCGTCAAAAGATCTTCATTTTCGGCATCCGTGCGGATCAATGTGACCATCGTTTAGTCAAGTGTTTTCGGGATCGCTAGATCGGTACCGATCTTTTTGTTGAGCTTTTCAATAAAGTAGGCCGACAGCAGAGGTGATTCCTTCTCAATATTTTGATGAACAAAGAAATCCAATTCTTCCAAGCCCTGCTCTTTCCAATCTGCGATCCGCTCGACCCATTCGTCGAGCCTGGCTCGGTCAGATTCCGGATCGTTAGCGCCGACCCAGCGAATAAATGCCCTCGGCGTCGTCAAACGCATGTGCATCAGATCACGGCGGCCTGCGGTGTCGACGAGGACGTTCATGATGCCCGCATTTTCGAGCAGTTCGTAAAGCTCGGCCGAAATCTCGGCATTGTTGTACCAATCCGTATGCCGGAACTCGATCGCGACCGGGACATCGTATTTCCAATTCTCAACAAATGCTTTCACCCGATCAAAATCCTTCGGCCCGAAATTATTGTGCATCTGCAGAAATGGAGCACCAAGCTTTTCCTGCAGATTCGACGCGTTCTCGACAAAACGGTTGACCAGTTCGTCAGTATCTTTCAACCGTCCCCAATGCGAAATATCCTGTCCCAATTTCGGAAAAAACTTAAACCCGTCCGGCGTCGCCTCACGCCACTTCTCAAACTGCATCGCCGGAAACAAACGGTAAAACGTCGCATTCAACTCGATACAATTGAACTGAGTCGAGTAATAACCAAGCTCGTCCTTAGTACCTTTCGGATAGAAATTCTTCAGGTCAGCCTTGTTCCACTTGGCACAGCCAACGTATATCTTGAGATCCTTTGGCTTCGACTTAGCCAACACACGTTTCGTATCCACGTGGTCCGCCGGTATCGTGAAATCGATCTCCTCGGGATTTGGTACTTGTCCGAATTTCATATTTTTCTCTGGCTCGAAGCTGGTAGCTGGTGGCTCGCAGATGGTTTGTCAAAAACTCCACACAATAAGCTTTTCAGTTCAATTTTGCTAAAATCATAGCACAAGGTATGCAGTTTTCATTTGACCCAAATTTGATAGACATCGCGTTTAAGATCGAGGACGGCGAGCGGTTGACGTTTGAGGAAGGCCTCGCTCTTTACAATACGACCGACCTAAATGCTCTCGGCAAACTTGCCGACACGATCCGCCGACGCAAACACGGCCTGACGACGTATTACAACGTCAACCGCCACTTTAACCACACGAATATCTGCGTCGCCGACTGCAAATTCTGCGGGTTTTACAAGCGTGCTCGTCAGGAAGGTGCGTACACACATTCCGTGCAGGAAGGCATCGAAATCGCTCGCACAGCCGTTGCGGAAGGTGCGACCGAGCTGCATATCGTCGGCGGTCTCAACTCAAAATTGCCTTTTGAATATTACACCGAGCTTTTTTCATCACTCAAACGCGAATTCCCGAAGCTGCATCTCAAGGCCCTGACGATGGTCGAGCTTGATTTTATGGCGCGGTTTTACAAGATGTCCGACGAGGACGTTATTAACAAACTGCACGCGGCGGGAATGGATTCGTGCCCGGGCGGCGGGGCCGAGATCTTTGCCGAGCCGACGCGTTCGATCATCTGCGATCATAAATGCGGCGGCGACCGCTGGCTCGAACTCGCCGGCAAAGTCCACAAAGCCGGCCTCAAAACAAACGCCACGATGCTCTACGGCCACATCGAATCGATTGAAGACCGCATCGATCACTTCATAAAACTTAGAGAACAGCAGGACAAGACCGGCGGCTTCCAGTGCTTTATCCCGCTCGCCTTTTACCCTTCGGGCACGGCGCTTTCGTCGTGTCCCGGCCCCGACGCGATCGACAATCTCAAGACCATCGCCGCCAGCCGCCTGATGCTCGACAACTTCGACCACATCAAGGCCTACTGGGTCATGCTCGGCAAAGCCACCGCCCAGACCGCCCTCCACTTCGGCGCCAACGACCTCGACGGCACCATCACCGACGGCGGCGAACTCACACACAGCTACTCCGTCGAATCCGGCGGCGAAGTTAAAATGACCAAACAAGAGATCATCGAAATGATCCAACGCGCTGGCTTCGAAGCCGTCGAAAGAGACACGGTGTATAATAAAATAGAGAGCGCTGCGGCGTAGTTGGTGGTGAAACTATGAAAACAATTACCGACAGGATCACGATCGACGAAGATATTTGCAACGGCAAACCGACCATTCGCGGCAAAAGGATTACCGTGCAAACCGTTCTCGAATTTCTCGGGGCCGGTGAAACCGTTGACGAGATACTCTTCCAATATCCCTCACTCGAAAAGGAAGATATTGCGGCCTGCCTTCAATTTGCGAGTTCGCTGATGGACAGGAATTATGTAATAAGGTCGGTCTGACGCGATGCCCGAATTTCTTATCGATGTGAATCTTCCCTACCACTTTTCGCTGTGGAAAGGTGACATTTACATTCACCAAAATGACATCGATGACGAATGGACGGATACGCAGATATGGAATTACGCGCGGGAAAACCACCTGACGATCATCTCCAAGGACAGTGATTTCTCCAACCGCGTGATCTTTCACCTGCCGCCGCCAAAAGTCATTCACATTCGTCTCCGCAACCTCAAAATGCGGGAGTTCTTTGCTGCAATGAACACGGTTTGGGACGAAGTGCTCGAACTCAACAAAGGACACAAACTTGTCACGATTTTCAGCGATCGACTTGAGGCAATAGAATAGCCGCAGTTCTTACAATTAAGATGATCCACGGCGGCGAGGTAAAAATGTCCAAACAAGAGATCATCGAAATGATCCACCGCACCGGTTTCGACCCCATCGAACGCGACACCGTCTACAACCGCGTGGAGAAGGTGGCCGTCTAAGCGAATATGAATAAAATCCCATACGTGTTCTTAGCCATGGTCTTATTCGGGGTTGCCGTGATCGGACAGTCAAAGCCTTTCGAGGATTTTAAGAAAGCTGTGAAAGACGAGCAGGGCGGCTTTTCTGGAAATAAAGAGAAGCTCTCGACCGTCTTTGTCGCCGAACGCAAAAGGCTGGGTGATGCATTTGAAACAGAGCTTTGGACTTACCTCGGAGACGACGCAGATAAGCACTATTGGATAGCCTTTTTTGTTTCATCAAAATCGTACCTCCACGGCAGCGAACCACTACCAGAATTGGCGTTCAAGATTCGCAGTCGAGCAATCGGATTACTGAAGAACCAGAACGACGATAGAAATCTTGGTCGAAAGGTGACCATGTACCGAATGCTTGCTGTTTCTTCGAAACTCGCGGGAAAGCAAGACGAGGCCGTCGGATTTCACAGTGCGGCGGAATCAATCTTACAAAAAGGCAAAGACCTCGGGGCATATTTAGCCGGACGGAGCCAATACGATATTTGTGTTTACGATAACGTCGCGGGAAGTATAGCTAACTGCAAAGAGGCTGACGTTCCAAAGGAAAGGATCATCAACTCCGGTTGGCTCAACAGTCGAGCCCTCACTTTGGCAGAACCCGCGTATCCTAGCGAACTTAGGAAAAAGCGCCCAAAAGCTCAGGTAGATGTAAGGATTCTGATCGACACGATAGGCAATGTGTCTTCCGCCGAGATTATTCGTGGGCCTGCCGAGTTTCATAAAGCCGCTATCGATGCTGCTCTAAGGTCAAAATTCTCGCCGATGACTCTGTCCGGCCAACCAGCTAAAGTTTCTGGTTGGTTGTCCTTCGTCTTTAAACCTTGAGGAATCGCAGACGAAGCCCAGAAAGTGCCTCACGAAGCGGCGCAAATGGCTTACGAAGCGGATAAAACCCAATCGATCGTGGGCTTGCCCCAACGCAGTGCGGTCAGGCTTGCCTGACCGAGCGACTTACCCTAAAATCCCCGGAGGAGGCTGTGCCTCCGACAGATGTTTCGAATCTCAAAAGACAACCCGGCATTTTATCTAACGGCGGTTACAAAAGACCGGTTGCCGATCTTTCGCACCGACGCGATGGCACAGGTAATATGCAATGCCCTCGCGGAAGCTCGCCTGTCCGGCAAATTCCTGATCTTTGCCTACGTAATAATGCTGGACCATCTGCACCTGGTTACGGATAGCAAGGTCGATTCGAAAGATATTCACCGATTTGTGAAAGGCATCGGGAGCCGGCGGATCATCGATCATCTTAAGGAAAATGGCCATACCGAATCTCTGGAAAAGCTACGCGTGCAGCATCGCAGCGACGGCTCGGACTACATGGTTTGGCAGCGGCATCCGAATACTCGATTGCTATGGAGCGAGCAAATGTTGTGGCAGCGAATACAATATACGCATCTGAATCCTGTTCGAGCAGGCTTGGTCGATCATCCAAATGATTGGAGATGGTCGAGCGCCCGGATCTGGCATGGCAGACGTTCAGATGACGAACGGCTTGAAGTTGATAATAATAAGATTGAATGGCATCGATAGGCTAGTCGGAGGCACAGCCTCCTCCAAAGTTTTATGAGTAGGCCTCACGGTCAGGCGAGCCTGACCGCACTGCGTTGCGGCAAGCCGCGATCGAGGCGGTACGGTTGAGATACCATGATGCCTCAACATAGGTCGAAGAATTCATGAGCGATACAGCAACATTGATCTCCGCGTTGGAAACCGCACCGGGAGTTATTATTCCTCTGATCGGCGAGGTGCCGCCGCAGATATTGAAGCGTCGTCCGAGCCCGGCGAAATGGTCGGCATACGAGCATGCGATTCACCTGTCGCAGTCTGACGTGGCGTTTCGTGCGCGGCTCGAGCTGATATTGTCCACGCAGCAACCCTTCATTAAGGTGATAGAGAATTCTGCCGAGGACGAGGCCGGTGCGATGCTTGACATTGATCTTGACGAAAGCCTCAACAGGTACGTTCGCGAACGAGCCGCTCTCGTCAAAAGACTGAAGAAGCTATCGCCGGACGAATGGCACAAACCCGCCGTCCACGAGGCGTTCGACCATTACTCGGTATTTATCATGTTCCGCCATCTGCTAAACCACGAGATGCTACACGCCTACCGGATCGAAGAGCTGCTGCTCAAGAAGGATTGGGATTAGGTCTTCGTCACGTAGCGACGACACTAAGCGAATACAATTGTATAAACCAGAGTCGGCAACATCTCGCCGTTCATCCAGGGGCACGCGAACGCCTCTTGAATCTCTATCGTCAAAGGTGTTATAACTTTTTGAGCCGGTTTTCGGTCTTCCGTCGCATTATTAACTGGAGATCAAACTACAGGAGGCCATATGAAATACTTTTATTCTAATCGACAAGATCAACTGTTGCTCGCCGTGGCAGTTTTAGTTTTAGTTTTCGTTTTTCTTGGGCAGCAAACCGTGCTGGCACAAGATAAATACAAAACGGGCGACCGCGTTGAATGTGAAGTGACCGGTAATCTGCCCGGGAGATGGTGGGAAAAGGGCACCGTCCTGGATTTTCGGCCGAACGATCAGCCGGATGGTAGCTGGTATCGCGTAAAAGTAGATTCTAACAAAGTCGAGTATTACTGCAAGGTCGAACACATTCGTCAGACGGCCGCTGGCGGGCCGGCCAAGGCTAATACGAACGCAAAGTCCCAAACAGCAACGCAAAATACTGATCAGGACACTGACGCCCCGCCCGCCGGCGATTTCCTTGAGTGTCCCATCAAGCAAAAACAAGCCAGGAACGGTTCGCGCCCTGATGCCGAGTTGCTTAAGAAGCTGATCCGCTGCGCCAAAGGGGAAAAAGGGGTTGAAGAAGGCGACGAGGGAGCGGTCAAAGTCGATATTTCCGGCCTCTCCATCGGCGCTGCACGCCCGTGGACCTATCGTCAGGATCAGGGCAACGGCAAACTCGGTACGCTCGTGTATCCGGTAAAGGCGACCTATACGGTGACGACATTTTATCGGACGGCGACGGAAGTCGGCGAAGGCTGGATCCGCATTCTGAATTTTTATGTCAATGCTTTCGGTGAATGGGCGATCGGCTCCGAAGAACATGTGAAGAGTCCGAAATCACAGCGTATTCAGAAATAATGCCGGTCCTTTAGGTTGAATTGACGTGGAAAAAACAGATGACTCAAACAGAAATTGGAGGAGCCTCGCCGTTCTTCATTGTGAAGGACGTGGCAGCGGCGTTTGCGTTCTATTGCGACAAGCTCGGGTTTGAGGTCACGTTTCAGGCTGAGCCCGACGATCTGTTTTTCGGTATCGTGAAGCGTGGCGGTGCGATGATCCTTTTGAAGGACATCGGCGTCGAGCCGGTGCCCAATCACACGCGTGACATCAAAAAAGGCATCGCACGCTGGGACGCTTACGTCCATGTTCCCGACCCAGATACGTTGGCCGCGGAGTTTGTCTCACGCAATGTCGAATTCTCCGAACCGCTAAAAGACACCGAAGACGGACTGCGTGGTTTTGAAATAAAGGACGCCGACGGTTACGTCTTATTCTTCGGTCGTCCTCGATAGTGATTTTTCGAGCTGGTTCGTGTATTTTCGTGGTTAAGGTTTTTAAGGGTTGGAACCACGAAATTGCAGAAAATACACGAAATGGAACGGCAATAAGGCAGCCCTGCACCGATTGTGTCGATCACTAAACCAATGAAGAGTCCCATTAGCAGAGCACACCACACCTACGCCGACTGGATATTGGCGGCGCTCTTTCTATGGCTTGGGTTAACGCTTGCGGTTTTTCCGGCGCAATCGATCGCCCAGGACAACTCGCAACAGACCGTTGACACGCGGAGCCAGCCGATAGAGAAGCAATGGAAAGGCACGTTCCGGTTTCCTGAAGATGGTGTTTTCTTTTCGAATAGGTTTGATGGTGCTCGCCTAAACAAAATAGAAAAAGACGCGGACGGGCGTTACGTGATATCGATCCTCCCTGAGAACGAACCGATCAACATGAGCCCGTGGTATGCGTTCAAGGTTTGGTCGCACCGGAAAAAGAACATAAGGGTACGTCTCGTTTATCCGGAATTTGCACGCCATCGATACGATCCGCAGATCAGTTACAACAGCCGTAAATGGAAGCTCGTCGAAAAGGAGCGCATCACCGACGAAGAGAAAGGCACCGGCCTATCGGGCCCGGCGTCTCGTCCGAAGAGCGTAACGATGCGGCTTTCCGTCGGGAAAGACCCGATCTGGATCAGCGCGCAGGAACTGCAATCGTCGCGGACGGTTTTTAGCTGGATCGACCGCGTTGCGGCCGCCGGAAAATATCGAACCGAGATCATCGGCCGCAGCAAGGATGGCAAGCCGCTCAAGATGTTAAAGATCGGTAATCTCGGCTCGAAAAAGATGATCCTCGTCATCTCGCGTCAGCATCCGCCCGAGGTGACAGGTTATTTTGCGATGCAATCTTTTATCGAGACCATTGCTGGTAATTCGAAACTTGCCCGCGATTTTCGAAAAGATTGCGGTATCTACGTTGTTCCGCTCATGAACCCCGACGGTGTCGATGCCGGACATTGGCGGCACAACGCTGGCGGCATAGACCTCAACCGCGACTGGACCACATTCAACCAGCCCGAGGGACTTGCGGTCAGCAAATGGCTCAAGCTTCGCGAGAAGGAAACGGACGGAAAATTCTACTTCGGCATTGATTTTCATTCGACATGGAACGACATCTATTATCCGATGACCCGCAAACACGAAGGCATTTTGCCGGGCCTTGTGCAAGATTGGCTGACGAACATCCAGGCCGCTCTACCCGGTTACACGCCAAACATCCAGCCGAATGACCGCCCGTTGCCCGCGATCGTCTCGCGCAACTACTTCCTTACCGCCCATCAAATGGAGTCTATCGTCTTCGAGATCGGCGATAACACGCCGCGAGACTTTATTAAAAAGAAAGGAAAGGTTGGTGCTGAAGAGATCATGAAGCTTCTCATGGAACGTACAAAATAGATCACTGGGCACAAAGCTCGAAAGGAACTTTTGCCGCGTCATCCGTAAATCTCACTAGACTGCTTCGCCCAGACGGCTTATGATGTCCACAAAAATAGAAGGTGGCCCGTTGCCGGACCACCTTACGCCCAAAATCCATTAGACATCATGCTACGTCAAATCGGTCGAGGTTCATTACCTTGTTCCATGCCGCGACGAAGTCGTGGACGAACTTGGTATGCGAATCCGCACACGCATAGACTTCGGCCAGGGCACGAAGTTCAGAGTTCGAACCGAAGATCAGATCGGCACGGGTCGCCGTCCCTTTCTTCTCGCCGGTTTTGCGGTCGGTGCCTTCGAACAGTTCCTGTGACTCGTCTGTCGCCTTCCAAGTCGTGCCCATATCGAGCAGGTTGACGAAGAAGTCATTCGTCAGCGAACCCGGACGCGAGGTGAAAACACCGTGGGCCGAGCCGTCGTAGTTTGCACCCAGAGCACGCAGGCCGCCGACGAGAACGGTCATTTCCGGTGCCGTCACCGTCAGCAGATTTGCCCGGTCAACGAGCAATGCTTCGGTCGCAACCGTGTATTTTTCCTTCAGGTAGTTACGGAAACCATCTGCCTGCGGTTCCATGTAACCGAAAGATTCAACATCAGTCTGCTCCTGAGTCGCGTCGCCGCGCCCCGGCGTGAACGGAACCGTCACATCAACGCCTGCGGCCCTGGCGGCCTTTTCGACCCCGACATTTCCGGCCAGCACGATCAGATCGGCAAGCGAAATATTACCGGCCTCGGCCTTGATGCCTTCGAGCACGCCGAGAACCTTTGCCAGTTGAGTCGGATTGTTCACCGCCCAGTCTTTCTGCGGAGCGAGACGGACGCGGGCGCCGTTTGAGCCGCCGCGTTTGTCGCTGCCGCGAAATGTCGAGGCCGACGCCCACGCCGTCGAGACAAGTTCCGCCACCGATAGCCCCGAATCAGCGATCTTCGATTTCAGAGCCGCGATGCTATTAGCGTCGAGGTTCGTTATCGAAGCCGGAACAGGATCCTGCCAGATGAGGTCCTCGGCGGGAACTTCGGGTCCCAGATAGCGAACCTTTGGCCCCATATCACGGTGCGTCAACTTGAACCACGCCCGGGCAAATGCCTCGGCAAACGCCTGCGGATTTTCGAGGAACCGCTGCGAGATCTTGCCAAATTCCGGATCAAAACGAAGCGTCAGGTCTGTCGTCAGCATCGTCGGTCTGTGAAACTTGCCCGCGATGTGTGCATCGGGAATGATCTCCTCGGCGTCCTTCGCGACCCACTGGATCGCACCTGCCGGCGAAGCGGTCCGCTCCCATTCGAACTTGAAGAGATTCTCAAAGAAGTTGTTGCTCCACTGAGCCGGAGTTGTCGTCCATGTCACTTCGATACCGCTTGAAACCGTGTCGGCACCGTGCCCGGATCCGAAGTTGCTCGTCCAGCCGAAGCCTTGCTCTTCGATCGACGCACCTTCGGGTTCTGCACCTTTGTGCGATTCCGGGGCGGCGCCGTGAGCTTTGCCGAACGTGTGTCCGCCGGCGATGAGGGCAACGATCTCTTCGTCGTCCATCGCCATACGGTTAAAGGTTGCGCGGATGTCCTTTGCAGCGGCCATGTAGTCGCCGCTTGCCTCCGGGCCTTGCGGGTTGACGTAGATCAGGCCCATGTGGGTCGCGGCCAGCGGCTGATTCAGTTCGCGGTCGCCGCTAAAGCGTTTGTCGTCGGCCAGCCACTCGGTCTCGTCGCCCCAGTACATATCCTGATCCGGTTCCCATACGTCGGCACGCCCTGCGCCGAAACCGAACGTGCGAAAACCCATCGATTCGAGCGCCACGTTGCCCGCGAGGATCAGCAGGTCGGCCCAGGAGATTCGTTTGCCATATTTCTGCTTGATCGGCCACAGGAGGCGGCGAGTCTTATCGATATTTACG
Source organism: Acidobacteriota bacterium (assembly GCA_031431415.1). GTDB lineage: Bacteria > Acidobacteriota > Blastocatellia > Pyrinomonadales > Pyrinomonadaceae > OLB17. The sequence continues at coordinate 56,181 of JANPDK010000031.1, forward strand.
TTGTCCGGCCAGCTATTAAGCGGTGCGAATCGCTGTTGACCGCGTCCGCCGCCGCCACGGCCATCGGCCACGCGGTAAGTACCGGCGGCGTGCCAGGTCATGCGGACCATCTGCGGGCCGTAATGGCCAAAATCGGCCGGCCACCAGTCCTGCGAATCAGTCATCAGTGCGTTAAGGTCGCGTTTGAGCGCGTCATAATCGAGCTTTTTGAATTCTTCGGCGTAGTCAAATCCCGCTTCCATCGGATCCGACAAAGTCGAGTGCGAACGCAGAACGCCGAGATCCAGCTGGTTCGGCCACCAGTCCTTGTTCTTCGTGCCGTTGGTACCGACATCGTGTTTTGCTCCCGCTCCTGTGAACGGGCATCCGTTTGAACCATTTTCGTTTTCCATTTTTTGATTTCCCCTTCTTGGATTTTTATAAAAATATCAATTACTTCTGCAATCAGGACACAGACCGCGAAGTGTAAGTTCGATCGATCCGGCCTCAAATTTCGACAACTCGGTTGCCTCGGTAAGCAGCCCGACGGGAATCTGAAGATCGAGATCGACGAGCTTTTCACAGTTGTTGCAGATCGCGTGATCGTGTCGCGTCAGTTTTCTGTCGTAACGGGTGGCGTCTGCGCCGAACCGGACCTCGGCAATATGGCCCTCGGTCTTTAAATAGCGCAGAGAATTGTAAACCGTCGCAAACGAGATGCCCGGCAGCAACCGTCGTGCGTCCTCAAACACCTCATTCGCCGTCAGATGCTCGTCCGACTCCCTTATCACCTGGAGAACGGTCGTACGCTGTTTAGTTAATCCCAAACTGCCAATCACATTTTTCCTATGCCTTCTTGGCCTTATATGAATTTAGAATGATTCCAATTATAAAAAATGTCAAGTGGAAATCTGACAAACGGGTAAAATAATATGCACGATCCGTCCCCGGTGCAGTGCGGCGGAACTTTTCACCTTTCCATCCGTAAGGCTCTGTGGAATTTCTTCTAGATCATTTCAGAGGAGCTGAGAATGACATCGGCAAAAACTCTTGGCCGGACGTTTGGCGTCCTGCTTCTTTTACAGGCGGTTATCGGAGGAGTCGTTAATTTCGGCTTGCTCGGGGCCACCATAACCGGCCCGCCGGGTTTTCTTATAAACGCCGCCGCAAATCCGACCAAGTTGAGCCTGGCCGCGCTTTTAATGATCGTGGCGGGCTTTCTCTCCGTCGGTCTTTCGACGACCGCATTTCCCGTGTTTCGCCGATACAGCTCACGTACCGCGCTTGCATATGTCACTCTTAGCGCCGGGGTCTTAGCGCTTGCAGCTGTTGAGGCCGCCGCAATAATGTCAATGCTTTCGCTCAGCCAGGAGTATGCGAAGGCAGCTGCGGACGATGTCCGTCAGTTTGAGATCGCGGGAACGGTCGTTCGCTATACTCGTTACTGGGCACACTATACGCACTTGATTACCGGCAGCGGCGTGTTGTTTCTGGTTTACACCACATTGTTTCGATTCGGTCTAGTCCCGCGCGTGCTAGCTGGTTTAGGAGCCGCCAGCGTCCTCCTTCAGATGACGGGGCTTACACTGCCGTTCTTCGGTGAAAGGGTAAACTTTTATCTGCTTGCCCCGATGGGCCTTTGCCACCTCGCACTCTCGATATGGCTTGTCGCAAAAGGCTTCCGTGAAGAGGTTCGCAACGCCGACCTTGAAGAGATCAAAGCCGAAAGTTGACCATCGCTCGAAGCGACCGTTCAGCTCAAGACGTGTATAATCGGGTGCAGCAAAGTTGTGCCTACTGACGAAAAGACAAAGCTTATCCGCATTCTACAAAACGCCTACTCCGGCGAGGTCGCGGCAGCTTATGCTTATCGCGGACATTGGAAATCGCTTAAAGATTCTCGCGAAAAAACGCGTATCAAAGAGATCGAGGCCGAGGAATGGGACCACCGTCGGCGTGTTGGCGAATGGCTCGAAAAACTAGATGCCCGCCCACGTCAGATCAGAGAACGGATTTTTTGGACAATCGGCCGCACGCTCGGGGCGACTTGTTTTCTCTCCGGCTGGTTTATGCCGATGTATTTTGCCGGACGGCTTGAGAGTCAGAACTCAGTCGAATACGAAGATGCTGCTGCCTTCGCTCGCGAACTCAAGATGCATGATTGCGTCGAAGACCTGCTCGACATGGCTCGCGTCGAGGTCGAACACGAGGTCTTTTTCCGCGAGACGGTCACTGATCACAGGCTACTTCCGGTGATGCGTCGGTTGTTCGGCTGGGGTTAAAACGCATTTATTCGGGCCGCCAACTCTGCGTCTTGGCCGTCGTCATCGCGGCGCAGCTTTAGAAAACCAGTCACTACCAAAAAGATCGCAAGTCCGATCAGCACGATCGAGAGGACGCCGTTGATGAGCTTGATATCAAAGCCGTTTGTTGTCTGGAAATTGCCGTAGACCATCGCCCCGAGGGCCCACAGCGTGATCACGAGGACAAACAACATCGGTACGAGCGTGAACGCAATACGCTTTCGAGCCTTGTAAAGCCAGACCGTGATCGAAAGCAGAGTGAGTGCGGCGAGAAGCTGGTTCGAGGCCCCGAATAGCGTCCAGAACTCGACGTAGCTGCCTGGTTTTGCCAAAAAGATCAAAGCGAGCGGCAGAGCAACCGTCACGAGCGTACCGATAACTGCCCCGACTTTCCCGGGAATGCCGAGCAGCTCCTGAACAAGATACCGTCCTAGCCGCATCGTCACATCCAGCGTGTCAAAAACAAACGTCGAGAACGCCATCGCTCCGAACGTGATCGCAAACTTCAGATTCTCCTGGCCGATGATGAGGGCGAGGAAATTTCCGATGCCGTTACCGTAGATCTTACCGGCGGGAAGATTCTTGCCATCCGGCCCGACCAGCGAATCGCCGAACGCGACCATCACCGTCACCAATGCGATAAAGGCGACAAAGCCCTCAGCGAGCATGGCACCGTAACCGATCGGATGCGTATGCGTTTCCTTATCGATCTGCTTAGATGTTGTGCCCGAACACACGAGTCCGTGGAATCCGGAACATGCTCCGCAGGCGATCGTCACGAATAGAAACGGGAACAACATCCCCGTCATACCGCCGACATCAAACGACTTGAATGCCGGCTGCTGGATCTCGTACCCGCCAAAGAAGATCCCGATCACGCCGACCGCTATCGCCGCGTACAAAACGAATCCGCCGAGATAACCACGTGGTTGCAGCAGCGACCACACCGGCAGCAAGGACGCGACGATGCAGTACATTATGATCAGCACTGCCCACGTCTGATGGCTAAAGATCAGCACGTGCGAAAACTGCGTACCGACATACGACAGGGCAAATGTCGCCGGGACAAAGATGATCGTCGAGAGCCAAAGCGGAGGTTTGATGTAGCGTTCGACGAGTCCGAGCAGCAGCGAAAGCCCGAGATATAGCACACTCGCCATCGCGACCGCACCGCCGGGATTGAAACGGGTTTCACCGATCAGCGATTCGTCGCCCGCGACAAATGTACCTGCTGTGATGTCAGTAAACGCAACCGCGACATAAACGAGAGCGATCCAGATGAACGCCATCAAGGCGCGACCTGCTTTGCCGCCGAGCTTGTCCCGCGTGATCTCCGCGATCGACTGTGCCCCGTGCCTTACCGACGAAGTCAACGCCGCAAAATCATGCACCGCACCGATCAGAACCACGCCCAGAGCGATCCATAGCAAACATGGCAGCCAGCCAAATGCCAAACACGCAATGATCGGCCCCGCGATCGGCCCGGCCGCAGCGATGGCCGAGAAATGCTGGCCAAACAGATAAAACGGCCGCGTCGGCACAAAATCCTCGCCGTCATTGACCAAATTCGCTGGGGTTTGGCGGCTGTCATCGAGCTTAAACTGCCGCGCGACCCAACGCCCGTAAGCAAAGTAGCCAAAAACAAGCCAAACGACAACCGCAACAGCAATTAGAGCGAGCATAGATTTTCCGTGTTTATCTGTCGGATAAATGTACGCCATTTTCGCCGCTCGCGGCAAGCTTCGAAGTAAGTGGTAAGTGGTAAGTGAAAAGTTTTAAGTGATAAGTTCTCACTTTTCACCTATCACCTATTACTTATTCCGAATTGAAAATCTGCTTTCCGCGTGCGAATCTAACTAAAATGAACGATCAGATGTCTCTACAGGAAAAATATTCGCCCCAAAGCATCTGCTTCGGCTGTGGGCCGGTGAATGAGAAGGGTTTGCATATCAACAGCTTTCCCGAGGGCGATGAAGTAGTTGCTGTGTGGAACGCCGAGGCACACCATCAGGCGTTTCCGGGGATGCTCAATGGCGGGATCATCGGGGCGTTGCTCGATTGCCATTCGAATTGGACGGCCACGTATTTCCTTATGAAACGCGACGGTAAATCCGAACCAGATTGCACCGTCACCGCAGATTTTCACGTAAAATTATTGAGACCGACACCTTTCGATGCTCCGATACATCTTCGTGCAAAAGTCGTCGAATCACGCGAGGACCGCGCGACGGTCGAGGCCGAGTTGATCGCGAATGATAAGGTCTGCGCCACCTGCCGCGGAACATTCGTCGTCGTCAAGGAAGGCCATCCGGCGTATCATCGTTGGTAAGAAGTTTTTGCCCGCGAAACACGCGAAAGGACGCGAAAAAGACCTATCCTCTTTTTTCGTATGTTTCGCGTATTTCGCGGGCAAATATCTTTTGCAGTTGTTCGTCGAATTCGTTGTTCAGACCTAGCCTCTCCAGCCAAGCATTTTGCTCCGCCATCAGTCGCGGCAGGTGTGTCACATCCGACAGAGCGTAGTCAACCAATTCGTCCGTCCACACGCCGTCCCATTTGCGGTTGAATTTTGCACGCTGCGATTTATCGAGATCTACGGCGAAGTACCTATACAGCGTCTCGGCCAGAGACGAAGACTGCCCCGCACCACGCGTCAAAACCTTCTCCGCGATCATCGTGTCATAGACATTCGCGACCGCGTAATTGCTGTCAGTTAGAAACTCAAGATCAAATTTAGCGTTGTGAAAGATCTTCACGATCGCAGCGTCGGTCAGGATATCGGCGAGCGGGCCGAGTGGAACGCCTTCGCTGATGGGGACGAGCACGTTAAATTCGCCGTCCGAGAATTGCACCGAAAATAGCCTGGCGACACGCGAATTAAAACCCGATGTTTCCGTATCACAGCCGAGAGCAGCGGCACCTCGCAGGCGTTCGTATGCGAGATCGAGTTCCTCGTCGGTTCGGGCAACTAGAATATCCATTTACATAATTGTAAATTAGAAACACCAATCTATGCTCGAACAACTTAACGAAAACGAAGCCCGCATCCTCGGGTCGCTTGTCGAAAAGCAGCTGACCACGCCGGAGTATTATCCGCTGACGCTAAATGCTCTGGTCAACGCCTGCAACCAAAAGAACAATCGCGAACCCGTGATGTCGCTCGGCGAAAGCGCGGTCAGCACTTCCGTGGAGCATCTGCGCGACCGCAATCTGATCTACGTCTTCTACGGCAGCACCAGCCGCGTGCCCAAATACAAGCACATGCTCCCGAGCGTGTACGAACTCGAACCGTCGGAAACCGCCGTGATGGCAGTGCTCCTGCTTCGCGGGCCGCAGACCTTAGGCGAATTGCGTACCCGTACCGAACGCATGCACGAATTCCAAGGCCTCGGCGAAGTCCAGGAAACCCTCGACGGCCTCAGTCGCCGCGAAGAGCCGCTGGTCGTAAAACTCCCCGTCCTCCCCGGCCAAAAAGAAGCCCGCTTCGCCCACACCCTCTCCGGCGAGATCGACGTCGAAGCCCTGGCCGCCGCCCACCCAACCCGCTCCATTGTTGCGAGTGCCTCCGCCGACCGCATCGCAAAACTAGAAGAAGAGGTGACCAGACTGCGAGAGGAAGTCGAGTCTCTGAAAACGACGTTTGAAGAGTTTAGAAAGCAGTTTGAGTAGATGAACGCGAATTTTACTACGAAGCCGCGCGGCCTTAATTTCCTTGCGCCATCCGGCCAGAGCGTTTGAGCCCGCGTAGCGGGTGACAAGCATAAAGCCACGCGTGTAAACCCGTGGCTCGTCAACAAACAAATCAAAGCCCGCGAAGCGGGCGACAGCGCACATGCCGGGATCGCAAACGGATCTGATAAACCGCCCGCGACGAAATACCGAAAACATTTGATAATCGACGACTTCTGTAATCGCAAACGCTGTCGCCCGCTACGCGGGCTTGCGGTTCAATATCGGACCAATTCC
>JANPDK010000032.1:0-11791 GCA_031431415.1 Acidobacteriota bacterium
CGGTGCGTCGCGACCCATTTGTCCGGTGGGTCCTGGATCGACATTGTGCCTAATATTGTCAGGAAATACTCAAGCCATTTAGGAGCCGCGAAGCTGCGATGCGTGAGAAGACGGTGCCACCCGAGGCCGACGCCGAGACTGCCAACGATCCAGTTGCCGATCAGCAAAGCGGCCAGATTTGACCAGCTAAATGTAATAAATACGGGGATCGCAGCAAGATGAAACGCCGTCACTATAACAACGTTCTTCCAGTTTATCGTTCGCCGAGCCCGTGAGAACGTAAGGACATTTTGCATTAGGTATAAATGGCAAAGCTATATTCGGACAGGAATAGAGTAACAGGTTGAGAGCGATAAGATTGTAATAGATTTGTCAGAACCGCTCGCGGCAGCGGGCGGTTGAACGCGCGAGTTGTACACCATTAAGGAGAAATACGGCTAATAATTCACCCTCATATACTCCGCAACACCGACACCGATCAGACTGCACACTACCTTTAAGCCAAAACCGACGATCGCAAACACAGGGATGGCCAACAGAGCCGCGGTTATGCCGGAGAACTCTTTTTTAAGCAGGACACTGACGAGCAGAAAGGCCCCGATACTCATCAGAACCGAAATTATCAACGCAAGGACAATATAAACCCCGAGGCCCCATTCGGCGTCGCTGCCGCTAAAGCCATTCATCGCCACCAGCATCGTGAAAAATATTACGACGCCGGCGGCGATGTTGATGACGAAAGTGGTCAGAGCTACGATGATCTTTGGTGCCATTGGTCCGCTTATAGCTCAGGAAACTCATCCACAAAATCGAGCAGATTCCCGACGTAGCGGTCGAATCGCGGACATTCTATCCTGTGAGACGCGAGCAGTTCCTCGCCGATGGCCGTGTCATAGGTCTGCGAGAGAAAAAAGTATGGTACACCGTGATGCGGCAGACCGGTGAGTGGAGGCGAAATACCGGTGTTCAAAAACCACTCGGCGATACGCGCCGGAGGTTTGAATTCGGACTTGCGACCGGTCATGTCTTTTGCGATCAGATCGAAAAGCTGTTCAGTCGTAAATGGCGACGGGTCGGCGAGGGCGACCGTCTTGCCGAGCGCTCGTTCATCGCGTGACAGTGCAGCAATGCTGTCTACGACAAAATCGACGGGCACGAGATTGAGCCGCACTTTGTCGTTGCCAACATTTATGAGCCGCAGTATCGACGGGGCTTTTCGTAGATATTTGATCAAATAATAAATGCCGTCGTACTTGGCCGTTTCGCCTGTCTCCGAGTCGCCGACGACGACCGACGGACGATAGATCGTGACGGGCATAGTCGGCTTGAGCCGCTCGACTTCCATCTCGGCAAGATACTTTGTCTCCTCGTAAAAGTTACGAAAACCGGCTTTGTGTTCAAGCTCGGCCTCGCCGATTACGCCTTCGCGCCTTCCGGCGACATAGCATGTAGAGACATAGTTATAGCGGCGTAGATTCTTAATAGAGGAGACGAGATCATTGACATTTTTGGTGCCCTGTAGATTTACGTTAAAAGCCACGTCTTTCGAAACGGCGAGGTCGTAGACGGCCGCGAGATGAAAAACGTCGGTCGTCTCGTACTGTATCGTCTCCAGATCGGCCTGCGGTATACCGAGATCAGGCTGCGAAATATCGCCCTCGACGATCACGAAACTCTCAAGCGGCGTGTCCGTCCGCTCGGCGAGCTCCTCGACCTCTTCGACAGCACGCTCGACAAACTGCGGCTGAACGAGCAAAAAGAACTGACGTTCACCGCCGACGAGTTTTTCGATCAGGCGGCTGGCAATGAAACCCGGAAATCCGGTAATAAAGCACGATTCTCGATAAAGCATAGACTCATACCATTCTAGCAAGATGGATTTTTGTTTGCCCAAAAAGTCGTACAAAGCTGGCAAAGATGTGCAAGTCGATGCAAAAAAAGTGTTTACATCGCTTTTGGCGCCGTGCTAGAGTGTGTGGCGCTCGAGTTTTATGAGAATTCAGGAGATGAAATCCGGAATTTCGCATCTTAAGAAAAAGATGGGAAGTGACGGTGGCGACAGTTATCTAAGTTTGGCGGCTGCGCGAGAAGCTCTCGCCCGCGACGAAATGCGCCTAGTCCCGGCCCAAACCTCAGACCTCGACGAACCCCGTTGGTCTCTCATCTCATTCGACCGACGCGAGGCCGGCGGACTGACCTATGTCCAGGCTGTCCATCTGATGAGCGAGCTTGATGCGCTCGACGTCCCAGGATTGTGCATCGTAACCGACACCGCCGCCGGAAAACTAGAAACTAAAAGCTAATAACTAAAAACTAATAGTGAAGAGGTTTAGCCTTCTTAATAGTTTTTAGTTGTTTAGTTCTTAGTTCATAATTGAAGAACGACTTTGCCGAAACTTTTGTTTGAACCCAGATAGCTGTAGGCCTCGCGGACGTCGGTTAGGGCAAAAGTGCGGTCGAGGTTTGGGCGGACTCGGCCGTCGGCTAGGAGCGGTAGCACGTCCCTGGCGAATGCTCGTGTCGCTTCGGCTTTTTCCGCGATCGAGCGTGGGCGGAGCACCGTCCCCAAAATATGGGCCCGCTTTTGAAGCACCGTCCCAAGATCGGCCTCGGCCGTTCGCCCAGCGGTTAGCCCGACCAGAACGAGGCGTCCCCGAGTGGCGAGGCTCGCCATATTTTGTCCGAAGTAGCCGCCGCCAACCAGATCGAGAATGACATCGGCCCCACGTCCCTGAGTCGCAGCAAGCACGTCCCTGGAAAGGTTGTTCACATCTGCGACGACGATCCCGACGTCGAGTCCGAATTCGTGGGCACGCTCGAGCTTGTCTTGCGTCCGCGACGTCCCTATGACGAACACGTCCCAAGATTTGGCAATTTGTAATGCCGCGAGTCCGACGCCCGATCCGACCGCGTGGATCAGCAAAGTGTCGCCTGCCGTGAGACGTCCCTGGGAAATGATCGCGTCGTGCGCCGTGATAAATGCCTCGGGCACACACGCAGCTTCGACGTAACTCAGCAGCTCAGGTATCTCGACCAGCAAACTCGCGTCCGACACAATATACTCTGCTTGTCCCTCACCCGCCGTGATGCCAAAAACGCGCATACCCATTTTTAGCCCGTTGACTTCGTCGCCTATCTCCGCAACCTCGCCCGCAAATTCGAGGCCCGGAATATTTGGCGAGTATCCGTCGGGCGGCGGGTACAATCCGCGCACTTGAAGCAGATCTGCCCTATTCAATGCCGCCGCATGAACGCGAACCAACACCTGCGTGTCCTTTGGCTTTGGTGGATCGACAACCTCGCGAACCTCAAGGCCGTCGATCGAACCGAATTCATTTATGTAGACTGCTTTCATCTGCTACGAATCCTATGAATTGCCGTTGGCTTTAGCCAACGGTTTCGCTGTCAAATCATATTTCGGCTTTAGCCGAATCTTTTGGGCTGAAGCCCATACCAAGTTTTGCTAACTCTAACCGTTCGCTAAAGCGAACGGCAATATTTGATCTCACTCTTCGAAAACGAGCTGACCAAGGCTCGCCTTTCTTCTCCTTCCACGATGACCATAAACGAAAACGGCGAATAGGTAAATACCTATCCGCCGCTAATGTCACATACTGCCGATAATGTAACGATCCGCCGATATTGCCGCTATTTTTTTAGTTTTGTCTCAATATCGTTGGCGATCAGCGTGTGGCCGGTCGCTCTTTGCAGCTCGGCGACGGCCTTGTTCAGCTCGGTGCGGGCACGGAGCTCGTTTGAGCGAGCAGCCGCGAGTGCGGTTTGGCGTTCGAGCACTTTGTACACGTCGGACTGGCCTTCGTCGAGCTTTCGCTGTTCGGACTCGTATTGCTTGACGGAATTTTCGCGAGCGACTGCAGCGGCACGAAGCCGTGCTTCGGCGGTGCGAATCGATTGAAGCGCGTTGCGGACCTCGACTTGAATGACCTGTTCGAGAGCCTCACGCTGTGTCTCGATACGCTCCGCTTCGACCAAAGATTTGCCGTATTGGGCCGCGGCCGCCTTGTCGCCAAAGAGCGGCAAGTTGAACGAGACGCCGACGCGGAAGGTCGGATATCGATTGGCAAAAATTCCGCGCAACGGGCTACCCGTAAGCAAAGCCAGATTCGCCCGCTGCTGTGCACACGCAGGTGAATTCGGGTCGATCGTACACGCACTCGGGAACGTCGGGCTGAAATTCGGATTGGCCGATCCGCCGATCCCGTTCTCGGTGACACTTGCGATGAAGTCGATCTGGGGTTTCTTCTGATCCTTGTAAAGCCTTTGATCGAGGGTGTTTATGTCTTTTTGTGTCTTATTCAAGTCAAGCTCAGGCCGACTGTCGAGAGCAAGCGCCATTGCCTCTGGCAGCGTCGAGTTTGGCACGGCGATCTCGACGGAATCGATAGGCATTAGAGCCTCGGTCCACAGTGTGCTCGTGCGATTTGGCGAGAGCAGATTCTTTAGAACGTTCTCGGTGACGTTGACTGTGTTGAGGCCGTCGTAGACCGCCTGCTCGAAGTTTGCGACCTGCGTTTCGCTGGCTATGATGTCGATCGGAGCAAGTTGGCCCTCGTCGACGAGGCGTCGGTTGTGCGCGAGCTGATCCTTTGCATCGCGGACTGCATCACGCTGCACCTGCAGGTTTCTCAGAGCAAATGTCAGGTCCCAATACGCCTTTTGCACGGTCGCGACCGTCTCGATCGAGCGTTGGCGAAACTGAGTGTCAGTCAGTTCGATATTTCGCTTGGCGATCTCGATCGTCCGGCGAGTCTGGTCAAATTTTCGCGCACGAAACAGCGGCTGTGTCACGGAAAATCCGAGACTCGAATTCAACTGCGGACTAAGGATCGATATAGGATTGTCGGTCGTGACGCGTTGATTATTAAAGAACCCCTGGAATTGCGTCCCGCTCTCAACGCGCGAACCAGTAAGCGCGACGTTGCCGAGCAGCGAAGCATTCGTGGTCTTTTGATTGCTCGAAAAGATCGAGACATTAGGCGTCGTCGTGCGGTCATAATACGTCTGACCAACGAGCCGCGGCTGCGTGATGCCTCGGGCCAATGCGAGGTCAAACTCGGCCATGCGCGCCGTTTTTCGCGAGACCTCGATATCGCGATTGTTATTAAGCGCCATCTCGATCGCCTCGCGCAGAGTGAGCGCCTTTTGCTGCAGTAGATCGACGCCGACTCGGCCGATCTCCGGCAAAGCACGTTGGTCCGAACGATAGTCCGGTTCCAAGACGGGCACGCCTTTGAGATCGTCGGGCAACACCGGCGACGGAGATGGTGTCGGCGTTTGCGCTAAATTGCCTCCCGCCAGAGCGAGCACAATTATAGTAACTTTGAAAAAATACCGATGCATAAAAACGTGCGTGGCTTATTGCTTGTTGAATAAAGAGGACGTCGCCGTCGCAAATCGCCGCTTTAATCCGCCAAAGAGCCAATCGGCCAGACGGTTGACATATCTAAAGAGCCGCAGCTCGGCCAGATCGTCGAAGATCGAATAAAAGACCGGAACCGCCAGCAGCGTCAGCAGCAGACATAGTGACTGACCGCCGACCACAAGCACGCCGATCGAGCGGTTCGTTCCGGCACCGGCACCGGTGCCGAGGACGAGCGGGATCATTCCGGCTACTAGAGCGATCGTCGTCATCAGGATCGGCCGCAGACGGTCGCGGTTGGCCTGGATGATCGCGTCGTATCTCGACATGCCCTGTGAACGTAGGTGATTTGTGTGATCGATCTGCAAGATTGCGTTTTTCTTGACGACACCAAAGAGTAGGAGCAGCCCGAGGCCGGAGAAGATGTTCACCGTCTGCCCCATCACCAAAAGACTGAAAATGCCAAACGGTATCGACAGCGGCAACGTCAGCAAGATCGTGACCGGATGGATGAACGATTCGAACTGAGCGGCCAAAACGATGTACATAAAGATAAAGGACAGAGAAAAGGCGAGCAGGAAGTAAAATCCGGCTTTGCCCATTTCCTTCGATTGGCCGACGTAGCCCGTGCGGTAGCTGACGGGCAGATTCATCTCTTTTACATAGCTGTCGATGGCCGCCGTAATGCTTGCCGCCGAACCGCCGGGACGCGTGTTCGCAAGCAGCGTGACCTGCCTTTGTCTATTCGTTCGGTCTATCGAACTCGGGCCAGTTCCGGTCGATGATGTAACGACGCGGTCGAGCGTCACCCAGCCGAGCTTTGCCGACGGGACGATCACGCGTTTGAGGCCCTCGACGCTTGTTCGGTACGGATTGATCGCACGCACCCGAACCTCATATTGATCGGTGCCCGTGCTAAAGGTGGTCGCCTCTTGCCCGGCTACGAGCGTGTTCAACGCCTGCGAAACGTCGCCGACACGCACGCCGAGATCTGCCGCTGTATTGCGATCGACCGTCAGGCGCACCTCGGGCTTGCCACTGATCAATGTCGAATCGACGTCGACCGCATCGGGGATAGATTTCATCTTCGCGATGATCTTGTCGGAATACTCGGTCAGTTTTTCGAGGTCTGGCCCGGCGATCAGGAACTGGACATTAGCGTTACGAAAGCCGCCGCCCGAAAAGGCCTGAACCTGTTGTACGCCGGTACGCAGCTCGGGCGGGAATTTGGCCGTGATCATGTCCCGCGTGTCGGCCATCAACAGTTCCTGCGATTTTTGGCGGCTTTTAATATCGCTGAGTTTTACGTAGATGGTGCCGGAATTGACAACCTGTTGCTGGCCGCCGCCGACGGTCGCGAGCGTGTCGGTCACACCCGGCAGTTTGCGTATCTCGGCAGCAATTCGCTCAAAAACCTGAGAAGACGCTGTTAGGCTCGAACCCTCGGGCACACGCACCGAAACCTCAAACTGCGACTGGTCGTCGACCGGCAGAAAATTCTTGCCGACAAACATAAACAGCGGCACGATGCTTAGAAACACGAGTACGCAAATAGTCACGATCACCCAGCGATGGGCCATCGAGAACCGCAGCATCGATGCGTAAATGCCATCAAGAATGCGAAACCAGCCGGTATGTTTGCTGTCGCCTTTTTCGATCTCATTAGCAGCGTCGCCTTTAACTTTATCGAGATCTGACTCGGGCGTCTCTTTTTTCTTCTTGATCAATCGGGCCGCGAGCATCGGCGTCAGCGTGAACGAAACGATCAGCGATACGAGCACAGCAAATGACGCGGTCAGGCCAAAGCTGGACATAAATCGTCCGACAATGCCCTGCATAAATCCGATCGGAACGAACACGGCCATCAGGCTGAGCGTCGTCGCAAGCACGGCGAGGCCGATCTCACGCGTACCCTCGATTGCCGCCTGAAACGGGTTCATTCCCTTTTCTTCGACAAAGCGATAGATATTCTCGAGCACCACGATGGCGTCGTCGATGACGATACCGACCATCAGCGTCAGCGACAGCATGGTAATCGAATTGAGCGTGTAGCCCATCGCATACATCAAGGCAAATGTTGAAATAATAGAGGTTGGGATAGCCAGAGCAGCAATAAATGTCGCTCTGAAATTCCACAAAAACAGAAAAACAACGATTGCGGCGAGTATCGAGCCGACGATCAAATGCTCCTCGATAGAGCGAAGGGAATTCTCGATAAAGATCGAATTGTCGCCGATAATACGAATATTGTAATTTTTTGGGAGTGTCGGCAGTATCTCTTTGAGCTTTTCCTTAACAGCACGTGCCGTCGCGACGGTGTTTTGGCCTGATTGTTTGGAAACGGTCAGTGTAACTGCGGGCTGGCCATTGAGACGTGCCTCGCTCCGCAGCTCTTCCGCTCCGTCCTCGACATAGCCGAGATCCTTTACCTTTACCTGATATGCTCCGCGAGTAGCCACGACGACATCGGCAAAACCCTCGACCCTATCGATCTTACCGACGGTGCGAACGCTCGTTTCCTTTTGGCCCTCGTCGAGACGACCGCTTGGAAACTCCATGTTTTGTATCTTGAGAGCTCCCGATATCTCGGCCGGCGTAACATTGTACGCACGCATCTTGTCGGGGTCTGCCCAAACGTTGATCTGGCGTTCCTGGCCGCCGATGATCGTGATCTGGCCGACGCCGCTGACCGATTCGATAGGTTCCTTGATACGCTTTTTGGCAAGCTCGGTGATCTCACGGATCGCGGTAGGAGCAGAGACTGTGATACGCAAAACTGGTGCAGCGTCGGTGTCAAGCTTCTGTACCGTCGGCTGCTTTGCCGTCTCAGGCAAACGCGGTATTACCGTCTGAACACGGTTCTCGACTTCCTGAGCCGCGATATTTACGTCCTTTTCGAGAACGAACTGGACAAAAACCTGCGAAATGCCCTCGACCGAGCTCGAACGTAACTCGTCGATGCCGCTGATAGTATTGACCGCTTCCTCGATCTTGTCGGTGATCTCGGTCTCGATCTCCTGCGGCGACGCGCCGGGATTGACTACAGATATAGTGACCGTCGGAAAATCGATCTTTGGAAACAGATCAACGCCCAAGCTCAAAAACGAGAACGCGCCGACAACCACCAGCGACAATATCAACATCGTCGCGAATACAGGACGCTTTACACAAACTTCAGCCAACCACTGCATATTCTTTTAGTCCGGAGTCCAAGGTCCAAAGTCCAAAGCCGCTTTCTGACTACCGATACTTGCTCCCCTTGAAATCAGACTGCATCAAATATTTCATCAGTCCTCCGATCAAACGACTTGTTTCAACTAACTTCTCGTAGATAGCTTGGAATTGAACGGGATCAACGTATTCCTGATCCGAGGCCACATACAATTGGGCTCGGGCCTCACCGCAGGATCCTTTCGCAATAGCAAGAAACTGCACAAACTCCTTATCGCCATCACGTTCAAATCCCTCTGCAATGTTCGACATAATAGAGATCGCAGAGCGTCTTATCTGATCTCGTAAAGGAAAGTCACGACTAAAACCGCCCGTCGCGCTGACCCTATAAACCAATTTGGTAACTTCGCGAGCCAACTTCCACGACTCGATGTCTTCAAATTTTTCTATCTTCGCCATTTTGTTTTCTCCAAGATTCTCAGAACCAAGACGCCCTTGGACTTCGGACTTTGGACGTTGGACTAGTTCGCAACGCGAACGAAAACGCCGTCGAAAAGCTCGTTGAGATTGCTCGTGGCGATCACATCGCCCTCGGCGATGCCGGATTTTACCTGGATCAGATCGTTTTCAAGAAGACCGGTCTGTACCAAGCGCTCGCGGACGGCACCATCTTTGACAACATAAACCTTGTTAATGTCGCCCTCCGTCCTGATGGCCGACACCGGTATCATCACAGCGTTTTCCGGCTTTGACTGAGTTACTCGAACGGTCGCGAATTGGCCCGGCTTGAGCAATCCATCACCATTATTGACCTCGGCCTCGACTATCAACGTACGTGCGGTCGTATTCACATTTGGCAAAATTCGCACGACCGTGCCGGCAAACTTGCGGTCCGGATAAGCACTCGTCTGCATAGAAATGCCCTGGCCGATGGCCACCTTGCCGATCGAGGCCTCGGGCACGTCGATCTTCAATCTCAACGTCGATGTGCGGACGATCGTTGCTACCTTAGTATTTGGGGCGTTTGGCGTGAGAAACTCACCGAGATCGGCAACACGTTCGGAGACATAACCGCTTATCGGAGCGAGAATGACCGTATCTGATAGCGATTTTCTAGCCTGATCTACCTGTGTTTGAGCCGTGGCGACTGCGCTGCGGGCGGCCGCGACCTGGGCTTCGGCAGAATTGATCGCCTTTACCGCGACCGCGGCATTTGACCGTGCCTCGTCAAGCTGGCCGAGCAGGGCATCCCGCTGGGCACGACGCTGATCGACCGAGGCTTTTGACACATCGCCGGTGGCAAATAGCTTCTCGGCACGTGTAAGCTCCTTATCGGCAAGAATTAGGTTGGCACGCGTCGATTTTACTTGTGAGAAGGTCTCTATATCAAAGACCTCGCCATCCTTTACTCCAAGCCTGATTTGAGCCTGCCGAAGGGCCGCGATGGCGGTTCCGACAACCCTTTTCTGCTGTTCGACCTGAGCTTGGGCCGTTTCGAGGCGTATCTTTGCATCGCGGTCATCCATTCGCACCAAAACACTGCCTTTTGTGACGTAGCTGCCGACTTCAAAATTGACCTCAACGATCTTGCCGCCAACCACCGGTGCTACATCAGTTTGAGCGTCGCCCGCGAGATTACCCGTGGCCTCAAAATAGGTCGGGATCTGCTTGACGATGGCTTGGGTCGTTGTAACGTCGATGGTCGTTGGCGCCGTGTTGGCGTTTGCGTTAGAATTCGCTCCGCCGCGGCCGCATGCGGTCATCGCAATTAGCGCAGCGAACAGAAATGCCGCCATCGAAACTATGTATTTCCTATTTCTCATCATTTCTTATCAGGCACGAATGCCCTGAAGCAGGATGCGTGCGAAATTCTCCGCAGCCTCCTCGTTTGTGACATTAAGCAAATTACGATTTTTGTCCCACAAAAGATTATTGAGCGAATGATGGATCATCATTCCCAAAAACGAACGCACCGCCAGTCTCGGCTCCATCTCGCGAAAGGCACCGTCACGCTGCCGCTCTTCGATATATCCGCCGATAAATCCGTATATTCTCGCAATAAACTCGCTAAAAAAACGTTCGGCAAGCTCGTGTTCCTCTAGCGCGGAATAAAACAGCAGTCTCATAAACCCGACATCGGATTGCTGTTTGTTGAGTCCGTTCAGAGCCAGCTTGTAAAACACAGCGAAATCGTCTTTGCGCGAAATCGCATCGACAATTACGGGGTCTTCTTCCCAAGGAAACCGCATGCCCTCGTGACAGGCCTTGTTACTTAAAATGGCGTCGTAAATATCGCTTTTTCGGGCGAAATGGCGAAATACCATGGCCTCTGAAACACCGGCCGTCTTGCCGATCTCTTTGGTCGTCGTACCGCGAAAACCCTTTTGCGAGAACAAAGCTATCGCCGCCTGAAGTATTTGCTCACGTCTGGCATCGCCCGTCATACGGGCTCCCGGCTCACATTTGAAAAAATCGTGGATCAAAAATGGTCTCTCCTAAGTAAGTGCTTACTTACTTTTGTCATAGATTGCCATTTTGCTATTATCGTTGTCAACAGGAAATGCGACGTCGGTCACAAATAAGTAACGAAAAAGGAACATTTTCTGTTCCAAAATCGTTACAACCTTTGAGCGACCGCTATCATCTGACTGGGCGCTCATATTTGGCGGAAACGTCGGGCAATCATAGATCGAAAGACTGGAGGACGGAATAATATGTCGGAATTTGAAGCAGAAGTTAAAAAAGCAGAACAGGAACTAAATCAAGGCCTCGTGCCGATCGCGGCCGAGTCGTTTACGGACAAAGTCACAACAGACGAGTTTTTAGGAGATCTCAAAATGCAGGCACAGGAATACGGACAAAAGATACCGGACGCGGCCACGCAGGCCAAGGATTTTGCGAGCGAGAAATTTGCTCAGGCCAGCGATAAGTTCAAGGAGATCTCGGCAAAAGATCCTAAAGAACTGGTCGAGGACGCCAAAGAATTCGCCCGCCAAAAACCGGGCCAAACCATCCTCATCTCAGCAGCTATCGGCCTCGTCGTAGGACTGATTCTGCGATCGGGAAGAAAATAGCCAGATCGTCAATCGTTTAAGTGATAAAAAGAGGCCGTCTGGAAACTCAGTTTCCGGGCGGTCTTTTTTTTGGAAGAGTTTTGATTTCGCCGTTGATCAGATCGCGGGTGCGTGGCTGAACCTTTGGAGGTTATGGGCGATGGCGATGAGGCCTAGTTCGGTATTT
>JANPDK010000033.1:0-21979 GCA_031431415.1 Acidobacteriota bacterium
GGACGTAGTTGGTGCTTACGTCAATTAGAAATGTAACAATTTTAAACCGTGTTTGTCACCAAATTTTGTCGGACCGCTGGCTGCCTGCCTGGGTGTTTTTGTTCTGATCTAGGTTCTATCTGTAAACCGGCTGGCTGGCAGCCTGCGGTCCGACAAATTGTGGTGACAAACACGGTTTAACTGTGTTACATTTCTAATGGACGTAAGCACCAACTACGTCCTAATCCATCCAACTCCGACATCGGGCAGCCTCTGCCTCCAAATTTCTCATGGATATCCTTAACGATTACCTCAAGAGCCTTCTGTCTTCGTGCAGTGACGAACTGCGTCTCGAACCCGACAAAAACCCCTATCTCGTCGCCCAAAATCGCACGACCGACGTCGGCCAGACGCCGCTAAAAGGCACGCAGATAAGCACGTTGGTTTTTCCGCTGATCCCCGACAATGTTAAGTCGGCCCTGCCGAGCAGCGATGAGATTGAGTTCGTTTTGCCGCACAATCTAGGCAATTTCAATTTCACGGTGCAAAAATCGCCTGCCGGATTTATTGTTACTATTCGCCCGATGATGTCGGACTCAGATGGTTCGATCAACGTGCCCAAACCTCTGCCAGAGGTCGCCCCGACGTTCCAGCCGCAGATCCAATATTCTCCGGAACCTCCGCCGCAAGAGGTCGCGACCGCCTATTCTTCGGTGCCATTTGAACCAGCGCCCGAACGCGAAAAGGCTGCTGCTTACCAACCGGCCCCTGATCCACCGTCGTATGAACAGATCGCGTACGATCTCGAAAGCTCGTCGTCGGCATTCGAATCGACATCGGCACAGTCCGCACCAAACGCGACGCTTGACGAATTGCTGGCCGAGGATTCAGTCTCTGCAGCGGAGTATGTTCCGTCCGGCGGCCCCGAGATCGAGGTCGTTTCGGTAAATGACCCGGAGTATCAGACCGTATTTTCAGAATCCGCCCCGGACCTGCCTGTTCGTCGACGCGATGATTTTATTAGCGAGCAATACGCCCCACCGGGTGAAGACCTACGCCACCTTGAGGAGACAGTTGTGCCAAACACCCCATACTTTCAGCCTGAGCCACAGCCCGCCTACGCTCCGCCCGCGTATTCCCAACCGCAACCGCAATTCGAGCAGCCCGCCGAAGCGGCGTTCATACCGGCCGCAGCTAATTCGGTAATGAGTGGCCGAATGGACGCCTATTTTGCAACGATGGCCGAGATGGGTGCGTCCGATCTTCACCTTTCTGTGTCGGTTCCGCCGATGGTTCGCAAAGACGGCAAAATGAAGCTGCTGCAGGACAGTGAGACTGCCCTCACGCCCGACGCGATGACACAACTGCTGACATCGATCATGCCGGACAAGAATCAGGAGGAATTCGCCCGACGGAAAGATACGGACTTTGCGTACGAGATCCCAAGCCTAGCTCGTTTTCGGTGCAATGTCTTTGCCGACCGCAAGGGAATGGGCGGCGTTTTCCGCATCATTCCGACCAAGATCCTGACCGCCGAACAGCTTGGTTTGTCCAAAGCGATCATGGATCTGACTACGCTCTCAAAAGGTCTCGTAGTCGTCACCGGGCCGACCGGTTCGGGCAAATCGACGACTCTGTGTGCGATGGTCGATTCGATCAATAAGAATCGCGAAGACCACATCATCACTATCGAAGACCCGATCGAATTCACGCACGAGAATCAGCGATGTCTCGTCAATCAGCGCGAGGTTCACAACCACACGGACAGTTTTAAAGACGCTCTCCGTGCTGCCTTAAGAGAAGATCCCGACATTCTCCTCGTCGGCGAAATGCGTGATCTCGAAACGATCTCGATCGCCATCGAGACCGCCGAAACGGGCCACCTTGTTTTCGGCACGCTCCACACGACGACCGCACCTTCGACGATCGACCGCATCAACGACCAGTTCCCTGCCGACCGCCAGGAACAGATCCGCGTGATGCTCTCCGAATCGCTCAAAGGCGTCATCGCTCAAACGCTGCTGCCCAAAAAAGGCGGCGGCCGCGTTGCTGCTCTCGAAGTGCTGATAATCACACCCGCGATCAGCAATCTCATCCGCGAAGGCAAGACGTTCCAGATACCGTCCGCGATGCAGACCGGCAAGAATCATGGCATGGTCATGCTCAACGACGCCCTCTTCGAACACGTCAAAAACGGCCTCGTCGAACCAATGGATGCCTACATCAAAGCCGTCGACAAGACCGGCTTCGAACAACTCCTCACCCGCGGCGGCTTCAAACTCTAGACTTGCATTTTCCCCAAGGCACGAAAGGCAGCGGAATTCGCATTCCGCTGCCGTCATAAATTATCAGTTCAGTGACTGTAGTTAAGACCCAGAAATATGACATCCAGCGCATTCCGTCGGCGCCTTGGAGTTTGAATTTCTTTTGGCCGCGGCGTCGTGGCATGAATTGCAGTTGATGTGGTATGCCGCTTTATTAATAAGCTTCCCGGTTGGCTTCTTGCCAGACCCTTTCGGATAGGTCAGGCTTTTTGGCGGATATCCGCCCGAGGGTTCGGTCTCAGCCTGAAAATGACATGCACGGCATGATTGAACGGGTTCTTTTGATGTTTCGAGTTGTTTTGCGGTCAGTGTTTCTTTCCGATCAGACGTCTTAAGGTATTCTTGACCTTTTGGGGGTGTGGGCTGAGACGTGTGATGACATTCAACGCAACCCATTACGGTCTGGCCGTCGGGGCTGTATTTGGGATCGGTAGAATGCTTAACGTGGTCAAACGCAGCCGTGCTCTTAAGTTCGCCAAAGTTACCGTCCTGACTATCTTTTGCCAAAATTATCGGCTTGTCGGGCTGAGTCGCGCTCGACTCCGGAATCACTTTCCCGGAAATATCAACGGCATGCGGCGGATCGGTCCCATCCATCAGGAGCGCACACAAAGACGACGTTCTTGATCCGCAAAATGGCGTGTCAGTCCCTAACGCCAGATTGACAGTTACGTAAACAAGAAGTATCGCGACAACAATAAAGAGTTTTAATTTCATAACGCATCAAACACGACCGAAGTGATACCGTCGCCTACCTATTGAGAAGTAGAAAATATAAAAATCACTTCTTGCACGCATTAGTGAAATAGATTATTATATGGCGTTTTCAAAAAGTAAAGGGTTATGGCTAGATTCGAGTGAGGTTACCACTCAGCCGTCTTGGAACTGCCCTCAGTTTTTCGATACGCCACCAACCCTAACTTTTGTTCCAACGAAACGCCAGACGGCACCATTAGCTAATCGCGTGTGGTAAGGAGGTTCTTTCGTGAACATCGTAAAATCGCTCATCGGTAGGTTGCCTGCTTCCAGTCGCTTAGTAAAGCTTCTGATCATCGCAGCCTTTACGTGCATCTTGATCATTTCTGCGGGTCAGGCTGTCTTTCCGCCGGCTCTCTCCCAATCCAGTCAGAAATTTGTAGGCAGGGAAGATGTAGGCAAGGACTGCAAGGCGTGTCATTCGCCTATCGTCGATGGCTTTGCCACCAACTCTCACGGTAAAAGCGCGAAGTTCATGGACGGTGAGCGCTCAGCCTCGTGCGAAACCTGCCACGCCAATAGCGAAAAGCACGTCAAGACCGGGAAAAAGGAAGACATCGTGAGTCCCGCGAAAATGTCACCCAAAGATATCAACAGTTCCTGTCTCCAATGCCACTCGCAGGACAAGCATACGTTTGGTTGGGCTGGCGGAGAACATGATCGAAAGGACATGAGCTGTTTGTCGTGTCACAGTCAGCACCATTCAAAGTCTGAGGAGAAATTGCTTGCAAGTTTCACGACAGAGGAAACCTGCCTTCGCTGCCATACGGACGTTCGCAAGGCCATGCACCAGCGTTCGACCCATCTGTTTCGCACCGAGCAACGCAACATGAAGGTCGGCTGCACTTCTTGTCACAACCCTCATGGCGGCGAAGGGAAGAAGATGCTCGTGGCGGAGACGGTCAATAATCCTTGCTACGCCTGCCATGCCGACAAGCGGGGCCCGTTTCTTTGGGAACACGCGCCGGTTCGCGAGAATTGCATGAGCTGTCACACACCGCACGGTTCGAACAATGCCAAGCTTATGTCGTCTCGCGCTCACATGTCGTGCCAACAGTGCCATATTCATATGCTGCCGCGACATTCAACGACCGCCGGAAAACCTCTGGACATATGGTCTCTGAATCGCGGCTGTGTAAATTGCCATGCCCAGATTCACGGTTCGAATCACCCTGGGGGCAGAACCCTAACACGATAGGAGGAGCAAATGAGAATGCATACAGACAGATTTAGACCGATTCTTTGTGTTGGGTTCGTTTTGATCGCTTGTGTCATCGCGGTGCTCCTGTTCGCTCCTAACGCTTTGGGCCAGGCCCCAGAAACGCCAAAGCCGAGGGCGACCCCCAAACCAAAGCCGAAACAACCGCTCAAAATCACCGGAACCGTCGAAATTGGCGCCCAAATTCTCGAAACCCAGGGTGCTTATACCACTAAGTTTGAGGAAGTGCGTGACGTTCCAAAGGGTTTATTTGTCCAAAATTTGAAGCTTTATCTCGAGTCTGTCGATTCTCCCTACTTTATTAGATTCAGAGGAACGGAGCTTCGCGAGCGTGACCAGCGTATAACTTTGGACGCCGGCAGGTTTGGAAAATATCGAGCACAATTTGTCTGGGACCAGACACCTCATCACTTCGGCACCGGGCAATCTTTCCTTGTGCAGACCGCACCGGGTTTCTATTCAGTCAGCGCTACGCTGCGAGCGCAGTTGCAGACCCTTACGCTGCCCGACAGCACGAGAACCCCTGCAACCGGCCCGTTATCCACATTAGTGCGTCAGGAATTGTTGACCGCGCCGCTGACCGACGTGCGGCTGCGCCGTGATCGGGCAATATTCAGGCAGAGTTATCAAGTTTCGGACAACGTCGAGTTACATGCTCAGTTTAGCTGGTTGCGCAACCGTGGGACACGCCCGATGTCCGCCGGCACATTCGTCCGTCGAAACTTTGCGGGCCCGCCGCCGGCCCCCATCGCCCCAGATCTCGGAGGTATATGGGAAGGGATCGGACAAGAGTTTCTCGAGCCCATCGACCAGAGGACATACGATATAAAGATAGGATCTCAGTTTCACGGCAAACGTTGGAGTGCCGGCGTGGACTACGATCTCTCGCTCTTTCGCAACCTTATCTCAACGCTCACATTCGAAAACCCATTTCGTACTACTAACGAAGAAGGGTGTCTTCCGGCGATACCTCCGCAAACATGCGGGGCTACGAATAGGTTCCGCACTGTTCGCTGGCAGTCCGACCTGGCTCCAAATAACGAGTCTCAAACCATCACTTTTTGGGCCAGAGTGAATTTGACGACGCGAACTCAGGTGCGCGGCCTTATCTCGCTGTCCCAATGGACGCAGAATGACGCTTTTCTGCCGTACACGCTTAACACCGCGATCGTACCCATACATTGGGACGCGAACACTACAGTCACAAATCCGACTGACGTAAATCAGCTTCCGGCGAAAAGCGCGAATGCGAAGGTGCGAAGTATCAACCAGCAATATGCGCTCGTGAACCGTCGTAATACCTTCCAATTCCAGGCTCAGTATCGTTCGCAGTCTGTGGACAATCGGACACCGTTGATCATATTCCCAGGATATGCGGCGTTTGGCGATTCGACATGGCGCGCGGCCCGGACTGATTTCTTTGGGTTACCAATTGAGAACCTCGATTGGGATTTTAGACGACAGAATGCCGAAGCCGGTTTTGAATGGGAAGTTCTGCCGCAGCTGACCTGGAAAGTGGATTATGAGTGGGAAGCCTGGAACCGCAAGAATCGAGATGTCAATCGTAACAATGAGCACAGCATTAGAAACCGGTTGGATTTTGAATACAATCTTTCAGGCGACGGGAAGCGTTCAAGCGCTGCACCGACAAGTAGAAAGGCCGAGGAAGGCGAGTCTATCCTCACAACTCTCCGGCTTAAATTAGACTACACTTACTCCAATCGCCGCGCGCTTGCGTACAACACCCAGGCATTGACCTTTTGCGCTGCAGAGTCCACGGTCCTGCCACCACCCGTTGGCGGCTGTCCACCCGCCTTCTTCAACAACAACGGAGTGCCCGGAGCCCCCGCGGGAGCCCCGGCCGGTAGTACTCAAGCTGCTTGGGTAATAACGCCGCAGACGATATTCAAATTAGGCGTACCCACTGAATTCAATCTCCTGCGCCGGTATGATCAAAACGATCGCACCAGAAATGACGCAAGTTTTACGCTGGAGTTGCTCAGAGGCCCCAACACGAGTTTCTCGGCGTCTTATCGCTATCTGGGCGACGAGCATGACAAGAATTTTTACGGACGTCTCTTTAATCGCTCCGCCTTTCTCGATGTCGAGTTTACGCATGCATTCGAGAGCGGAGCCTATCTGTATGCCAACTATTCACGAGAGACGAATCGCTACACGTACCGGGACTTAGCTCATCTCCTGCCCACTGCGAACCCTCTCATTCAGGGTGTCTTTTCTCAATTCCCCATCGCCAATACTTGGGAGCGTACCAGCCGAAGCAGTCTGGACAGTTTTAATTTCGGCATCAATGCAGCTCCGCAGGAAGGAAAGCTAAAAGATTGGCAGTTTGATCTTGCCTATGCGTATTCCTTCACCCGCGACCGGATCAGTACATTGAACCCCTACGCTGTTCGCGCAGATTCGATCATTCATGCGGGCGCCAATCCCTATCCCGATACCGTGGTGCGGCGTCAGGATCTGAATCTCGTCGTCTCGCGTCGTATGGGTGAGAAGTACGAAGTGGGCGTGCGATATTGGTATGAGCCATACACGCAGGATGATTTCAGCTACAACGTCCTCCAGCCCTACGTGCATGGAACTAGCACCAGTGACACCCCGAAGTATCTCTTCCAGAACGCCCGCTACGGCAGCTATCATGCGAACGTAGCAACGGTCTTTCTGCGTTACTCATTTTGATCACCGGACCTACTTTTTTTCAACATGAAAGGCGGCGGAACTCATTCCGCCGCCTTTTCTTTGTGCCCGTCGTGCCTTTGTGGTAAAACTTCTTGCATGACCGCTGATGAATTCCGCCAGATCGCCCTTGGTTTTCCGGAGACCGAGGAACGCTCGCATATGGATCATCCCGACTTTCGCGCTGGCGGCAAGATCTTTGCCACGCTCGGCCCGGATGAGACTTGGGGAATGGCAAAGCTGACACCGACGCAGCAACAGGATTTTTTGCGGCTCGCTCCGGCTTTCAAACCGGCGTCGGGCAAATGGGGCGATGGCGGCGCTACCATCATAACTCTTGCCGACGCCGATGAGGCCGATGTCCGCTCGGCTCTTGCATTGGCTTGGAACAATTGTGCCAATAAGGCAAAATAGTCAACTAGATCACACAATGAACATAGCCAGCTCTAAAGCATTCTTCCTGATCGCCGCCGTCGTGGTGATTGCACCAACGCTCGCCGCTGCACAGACATTTGGCAAACCGACACCGACACCAGTTAAATCCGTTGTTAAGCATCCGCTCGACAAAGGCGATTTCAAGGTCGGTTTTTCGCCAAAGACAAAGCGGCAGAACCCGAAAAAGGACATGCCGAAGGATGAGAAGGCCGTGTTTCAGGAGATCGCGACCGAGTTGAACTCGTTCCTGGCCTTGCCAAGGGACATCTACCTCAATCTCGACACTTGCGACGAGCCGAACGCGTTTTACTCATCTGAAACATCCGAGATCACGATCTGCTACGAGCTGGCCGAGCAGTATGAGGAAGACTTCAAAACCATTGAGAGGTCGCAGAAGAAAGTGGACGAGATGGTCGAGGACACGCTTGTGCAGACGCTGTTTCACGAACTCGGCCATTGCCTGATCGATGTCTGGGAACTGCCCGCCACAGGCCGCGAAGAGGACGCCGTTGACCAGCTCGCGACGATCCTGATACTTGACGGTTCGCCCGAGGGGCAACGAAGTGCGATTAACGCCGCCCGCCAGTTCGAGATCGCCTCACGCGACGAGGATCCCGAGGACATGCTCTTTTGGGACGAGCATTCGTTCAGCAAAACGCGATTCTACGATATGCTCTGCCTCGTCTATGGCAGTAATCCAAAACAAAACAAGAACCTGATCGGTCCCAACCGCCTTCCCGCCGAACGTTGCTCCGAAGAATTCCACCGCGCCGAACGCTCCTGGCTAAAACTCCTCGCCCCGTACGTCATCGACTAGCGCCTTCGGCGATAGCCGCCTTGTGTTCTTTGTTTGGCAAATTGGTCGAGATCGCGATTATAAGATCCGTCTTCGCCAAGCAAAGGAAATAGCTGTAGATCGCTGGAAAGATAGGCGGCTCGGAGTTCGACGGGGCGCGGACCGGCTTTGATGACGCGGACATTGCCGCCTCTGACCTCGCCGATCCAGGCGGCAAATTCGTCGGCACGGCCAACGGTTGCGGAGAGCAGGAGCAAGCGAATTCTGGGCGGTGAAAGGATGATCGCCTCTTCCCAAACATGGCCGCGATCTTCGTCGGAGAGGTAGTGGGCTTCGTCGAGGATGACGAAATCGGTCTCGACCTGATCGCCGCTGCGCAGGGCGTCAAATAGTTGATTCCTATATATTTCCGTCGTCCCAACGATCAGCGGAGCATCAGAATTCTCTTTTCTGTCACCGGTCAGGATGCCAACGTTCTCGGCCCCAAACTCCAAACTAAACTCCGCATATTTCGAATTCGTAAGAGCCTTAAGAGGCGTCGTATACCAAGCCTTTTTGCCCGCAGCAAGCAAGCGACGGATCTCCTCTCGTGCGATCCACGTCTTACCGCTACCGGTTGGAGCGGTGACGAGCACGTCCTGCGTCTCGATAGCGGCGAGGGCTTCGAGCTGAAAATCGTCTGGCTTTAGCGGTTTTGGCTCGGGGACGCCGATGCCTGAGAGCAGGCGTTCGACGGCACGCAATTGACGCGGCGTAAGCGGATCGACCGCCCTTTTTCCGGAACTTTCAGGTGCAAGCGGGCGTTTATTATAACGTTCATCCCCATGGGACGAACGCTTTGGACGCGAGCGTTTTCCGCCGCGATTGTCTGACCTTTTGCCACCCATTAAGGCGATGTTAAAGGTTTGATATCGGAAAGTCTAATCTTTCCAAACGCTGCCTTTAGATGTTAATATATCCAATTGCCTCGCAACGTTTTGTGAGGTGAGGGCGTCTAATTCCGGTATCAGTTTATTTTCGAATATCGTTCGCCCCTTTAATTATATGTTTGAGCAGTCATTATACGAACCGGAAACCATCGCGGAACCAACCGCCGAGGGCGACCTGTTTCATAATTACGAGATCACAAATTGGAACCTCGGCTCGCGGATCTATAAGATCATCGGCATGTCGGCGGTCGCTAATATCCTTGCACTATTGATCGTCGGCCAGACTTCATTATTGACTACGAAAGGCTGTGACAGTCCGCTTGTGGGCGGCGTTTGTCAGGTTTTGGATACGATCTATGTCGGCACCAAGCTCTTTGGCACTGACCGCGAATACATCGATGCCGTCTATGACAGGACCGAGCTTGGCGATTCTGAGGTAACATTTGTCGATGTCACCGGCATTACACCGCCGTTGTCGTACCCCGAAGGCTATTTTCAAGTCGCAAATCCGGTTCAGTATCAGGCTTTGCTTGAAGCTCAGAATAATCCGACCGGGCTGACGACGATTGACGATTTTGCCGGCATCCCGACTTCGCCGCCGGTCGTCTCAGGCGGCAACCTGTTCGACACGCCGCCAAATCTTCCAAAGCAGAACCCGAACGTAATTCAGGGCGACCTGCCTACGTTCAACAATGGCGGAACAGTCGCTGCAAATCCGCCTTACCAAGGCAAACGAAGAGGAAACGGAGGCCGCGTCTCAACGCCCTCGAAGACGCCGAAAGGAGATCGGACGCCCGATGAGGACGATACCGCCGGAACCACCAAACCGTCGCCATCGCCGTCACCAGCACCAACCGTCGTCCCGACCGGCCCGATCGCTGATGTCGAACTTAATAAACGGCCATTCGTTGACCTCGGCAACTTCGTCAACGATCTGGTCGATAAGAAACAGGTTCAGCTCGATAGCAAGTTCCTCGTCAATGCGACAGGCAAGCTCGATGAGAAAGGTAAGCTCGACGCAAAAAGCTTTAGGTTCATTAAGGCCGAAAGTACCGATCCAAAAATGATCGAGGTCGTCAAAGAAGCCATTGAGGCGCTAAACGAAAGTGGCTATCTGCAATACTTGAGTCTTCTCAACGGCAAGGTTCTATCTTTTCAGGTACAGCAGGACGATGATACAGTGACGGCTCTCGTTCAGACGGAATTTGATAACGAGCTTAGGCCGATAACCGTCAAGACGCTTCTCAGTGCGTACATTGATGACAAAAAGAAGAAAAAGGACATGCCCGAGGCAGATCAGAACGATAAGGACGATCTCGCCCTTCTGCAACAGGCGACCGTTGAAGCCGTCGGTAAAAAGATTGTCATTTCATTCAAGATTCCAAAGGCCGATGCTCAGCAGATGATCCAACGCAAACTCGCTGAACAAAAAGCCCAACCCAAAACTCAGAACAGCACCGGTGCCGTAAAAAATGGTGACAATGCTGCTAAGAAATAAAGTTTGAGCACACGCAGAACGCAAACCAGCCTCATCACACTCGCCACGATCGGCGTGTATTTCGGCCTGTTGATGGCCGGGGCGACGCCGTGTGCTTTAGGGCAACAGCCGTCGGCGACGACGCGTCCGTTTAGCGTCAAGGACGATCTCGAACGTAAGGAGAATCTCGACAAAAAGCCTGATGGCGACCGTTCGCCCGTAACGGCCTCGGTTCAAATCTATCTTGAAGATGTTGAGTACTTTCTCGCCAGCCTCGGACGGCTTGGCGGCAAGGGCAAGTTCGACGAGCAGAAAGACACATTCAGCGTCGCCCAAAACACGCTGCTCCCATGCGTCGATAGCAATCTAGCAGGGCGATACACGCCGACGCGATTTGAGGCTTCGAGCGAGGCCTCACGCTCCGCACTCGATTACTTCAGCCGTGGGATGGCCTACGGTTACTCGCTCGGCGATTGCGTGCCAAACAGCGGCTTCAGCGTCGAGGCGGCTGATTCTAAATTTAATTTTGCTCTCGACAAAACCTCTTTCACCATCAATCTATCGGTCAGAAAACAGTCGCCCCAGCGGGCACTCGATCTGATCCGTGAACTCGAAAGGACCATCCTTCTCTATTCAACCGGCCAGAACGTGACCGTCCGGGACCGCATTATCAACGGCACTTCCTTCCGTGCCGAGAATGATCAGGTCTTCGTCGTCACACGCCTTCCCCGTGCCGGTTTGCTCGCTCCTTTTGCTGACGCAAAGTAGCGGCGAGCGATATCAATCTCGCCATCTCCGCGTTCAGAGTGCAAGCTTTAGCTTGTTTCTGGGCGACGAAATAAGCTAAAGCTTGCACTCTGAACAAAATCCACAAGCTAAAGCTTGCACTCTGAACACAAGAGGAAATCATGGCAGTCAACAGTTTTGCAGATAAATTAGTAAAGAAAATATTCGGTTCGTCGAGCGACGTTTTTCTTAAGAATGTCAAAGGTACGGTCGAGCAGATCAATGCCTTAGAGCCAAAGATCCAGGCGATGTCCGATGACGAGCTTGCGGCTCAGACACCAAAATTCAAGCAGATAATCGTCAATGCTCTCGATGGCATCAACGACAAAGAAGAGCGTCGAAAGGCGGAGCAGGCGATCTTGCACGAGATATTGCCGGAAGCTTTTGCGACGGTTCGTGAAAGCTCCATACGAGTAACGGGAATGCGTCATTTCGACGTACAGATGATCGGCGGCGTTGCATTGCACCAGGGCCGCATCGCCGAGATGCGTACGGGTGAAGGTAAGACGCTCGTCGCCACCTTGCCCTCATATCTTAATGGCCTCACCGGCCGCGGCGTTAACGTCATTACCGTCAACGATTATCTCGCTTCGCGTGACGCCGAGTGGATGGGTAAAATTCACAAGTTTCTCGGCCTATCGGTCGGCGTTATCCAGAATGATCAGGACGATGTTGAACGCAAAGAAGCATACGCCTGCGACATCACGTACGGCACGAATAACGAATTTGGCTTCGACTACCTTCGTGACAACATGAAGTTCGATGTCGAGTCGCTCGTCCAGCGTGACCATTACTTCGCGATCATCGACGAGGTCGACTCGATCCTGATCGATGAAGCCCGTACGCCGCTCATCATTTCGGGTGCGACCGACGAAGCGACCGACAAATACTACACTGCCAACCAGATAATCCCGCAACTCGTACTCGGCCACAAAGACGAGGAGACCAAGGTAACAACTGGCGACTATCTGCTCGACGAGAAGAATCACTCATCTGTGCTGACCGAGGCGGGCGTGACCAAGGCAGAGAAGCTAGTGGGCGTCTCCAATCTATACGATCCGGCAAACATGGACATGCTCCATTGCGTCGAACAGGCCCTGAAAGCTCACACACTCTACAAGCTCGATCACCATTACGTCGTCCAGGAAGGCGAGGTGATCATCGTCGATGATTTCACCGGACGTCTGATGGCGGGTAGGCGTTGGTCAGACGGCCTGCACCAGGCTGTCGAAGCGAAAGAAGGCGTCAAGATCGAACGCGAGAACCAAACGCTCGCCACCATCACGCTGCAGAATTACTTCCGCATGTACGAGAAGCTTGGCGGCATGACCGGTACGGCCGAAACTGAGGCTGAGGAATTCAATACCGTTTACGGCCTCGATGTGGTGCAGATCCCAACCAATCAGCCGATGATCCGCAAGGACACGCCAGACGTGATCTATCGCACCATTAACGAAAAATGGGATGCCGTGGTCGAGGAGATCAAGGAGCTTCACGCTAAAGGCCAGCCCGTTCTGGTCGGTACGGTCTCGGTGGAAAATTCCGAGCTGGTCGCCGGAAAGCTCAAGACAATGGGCGTGCCGCACAAGGTCTTGAACGCCAAGTACCACGAGCAGGAAGCCGAGATCATCGCTCAGGCCGGTCGCAAAGGTGCCGTTACTATCGCCACGAACATGGCAGGCCGTGGAACGGACATCCTTCTGGGCGGCAACCCCGATGCTCTCGCACGTGACTATCTGAAACGTCAGGAGATCAATCCTGACGAGGCTACCGAAGAGCAGTTTGAAGTGGAACTGCGGAAAGCCAAGGCCGTTGTTGCCGAAGAGCACAATGCCGTCACGGCAGCGGGAGGATTACATATTCTCGGTACCGAACGCCACGAGTCGCGTCGTATCGATAACCAGCTCCGCGGACGTGCCGGACGTCAGGGCGACCCTGGTTCCTCGCACTTTGTTCTCTCGCTCGAAGACGATCTGATGCGTATCTTTGCGGGTGACAAGGTTCGCTCGATGATGGAATGGCTTGGCATGGAAAAGGGCGTCGCCATCGAGTCGAAGACCGTTTCGAAGCAGATCGAGCGTGCCCAAAAGGCCGTCGAGGCACGTAACTTTGAGACGCGTAAACACGTTCTCAAATATGACGACGTGATGAACCGTCAGCGTGAGACGATCTATAGTCTGCGTCGTCAGTTGATGTTTGAACCCGAACATCGCGAATATCTGCTAGGCGAAAGCGGCGTCGCCCGCGATCTGCTTCACGATCTGACCGGAAGCATGTTGAACCTCGAAGCAGGGGCCGATACATGGGATGTGAATACCTATGCAGCCGAGATCGAAAGTATCTACGCGATCGACCCGGCACGCGATGCGGCCGTCGATTTCAAGAAGATGAGCCCGGATGAGATCGAGGATGCCATCTGGAAAAAAGGCATCGCGAGCTACGAGGCCAAGGAGAAAATGGCCGGCGAAGAAAGCCTGCGTGCCTATGAGCGTTACATCATGCTCAATATCATAGATAGCCAGTGGAAAGATCACCTGCTCTCGATCGATCAGGTCAAACAGGGCATCGGACTTGTCGGCTATGGCCAGAAAGATCCGCTCGTCGAGTATAAGAAGCAGTCGTTCGACATGTTTCAGGACATGCTCGACCGGATCGACACTAACACGACCAAGTCTCTATTCCACCTCGAGATAGTCAGCCAGGACGAACGCGACGAGCGTGAACGCCTCGAACGCCTGGAAATGCAGCGTGCCCGCAAACAAGCCGCCGGAATGGCCTTCACCGGAGCAATGGCAGGAGCCGAAGCCGCCGGAGCCGAGGCCGCACGGCACACACCCTTCGTCCGTGACCAACCCAAGGTAAAGCCAAACGAACCGTGCTATTGCGGGTCGGGAAAGAAGTTTAAGAAGTGTCATGGAGCCGGCGGTTAGGGGGCTAAAGGCAACGAAAAAGGTAAAAGGCAAGACCGGAACTAGCTCCGGTCTTGCCTTTTACTGCATTGTTTTTACCTTGTGTACTTAAGGCATACGGGTTCCCTGCGTTGCCCATGCCTGCCAGCGGCCGTCACGTTTTATCCAGGTATCCGTAAAACGGATCTTGCGGTCAAACGCTACGCCCTTTTCGTCCTTTCCTTTTACGTGATTGACCCCGACGACGATCGCCGTATTACCGTCAATGCGGATGTTGAGTCCTGACAGTTCATTCCAGTCGTCGCCACCTGTAGGCTTCATGATATCGGCGATATCCTCTGCCTTATTCGTCACAGCTCCGTCCTTGCTGCTGACGCCTGAATAGTCCGAAGCGTAATATTTTTCGAACCAGGATTTATCTTTTTTAACCGCGGCATCGTTCCAATCATGTTCCAGATAGCTCAGGATCATATAGTCGTTCATGTCATGGCCTGCGTTGCTGACGACCTGCCATTTACCGCCACGTTTTTCGAGAACATGTATGCTGCGAGTCCAAAAGGTCTCGGGCTTTCCGCCGGTTCCATCGGGCGTCCAAATAATGTTCCGATGGGTGATTGTGGCGGAGTTTGGCGTACAGCTAATGATATAACTGTCATGCGTGACCTTGTCTGCCTTTGCCGGATTAGCTTTATTCTCCTCAAACGTCTTCATCGTAGCGTCAATTGCGGCCGTTTTGTTTTGCATACCCGGCAATCCGACATAATCGTCAGCATAGATGTTCATCAGCGTAGTCTTAGCTCCGCTTTCACCGGCGGTTCCCCAGGCACGGTCAAAGGCCTCGAGAGCCTTCTTGTCAGCGTCGCTGCATTGAGCTACAACCGAAAATGCCGTGGCAATTACTACTGCGAAAATCATCAAAAATGTTTTCATATTCTCCTCCTTTCGATACAAACGCTCGGAACATTAGCAATTTCTGAGCGCGAAATAATGAGGGGA
Source organism: Acidobacteriota bacterium (assembly GCA_031431415.1). Classification (GTDB taxonomy): domain Bacteria; phylum Acidobacteriota; class Blastocatellia; order Pyrinomonadales; family Pyrinomonadaceae; genus OLB17. The sequence continues at coordinate 15,301 of JANPDK010000033.1, forward strand.
GAAATTCTCCCCTCTGACACCGTTCAAACTCAGATTATTTATTCGCCGATGGTGCCGGTGCGGTGTCGGCTTTTTTGTCGTCAGCTTTTTTGTCATCCGCTTTGGCGGCCGAGGCGGTTATGGCCGTCACTTGACCACTCACCGATCTCCAGCCGTCCTTGGTCTTGGACCAGACCTGTGTGAATCGCATCTGGCCATCCACCGGTTTACCCATGTTGGTGCCTTTTACGGTTGCGCGGCCTACCAGGATCGCCCCGGTGCCCTCCGGATTGGACCTAACGCTCATTTCGTCATAGGTAAGCGTCTCGATCTTCGAACTTCCGGATTTCATCGACTCAATACGCTGGGCCTTGGTACTTACAACACCATCCTGACCGACGAACATATAGTTGTCGGCCCAAAGCTTGTCGAGCGCGCCGGTGTCGCCTTTAGTAATGGCCGTGACTCCGTCGTTGGCCAACTTCTTGATCTCTGTTTCGATCGCCGCCGAATCGGCAGCCGGTGCCGTGGCCGCATTGGTCGCGTTCGCGGGCTTATTATTAGCTGCCGCGTTGTTGGCAGCGGGAGCCCCGCAGCCCGTAAACATCCCCGTAGCGGCAACCATGGCCGCTGTCAAAAATATCCATTTTTTCATTTTGTTCCTCCATCACATTCTGATTTTCTAGCCACGAGCGGTCTCACATTCCTGCAGAATTGCAAAAGCACGGACTCACTCGAAACAGACCTAACCTTGTTAGTGATGAAATATTTATACTCTCAACCTCGTTGAGTGTCAATTGCTTATCGGAGGAGCAAGTTTCTTCAAACTCCCCTCCCCGCTGATTTGTCTGTTGCCTGCGACTCTTTCCATTTGCGTCATTGCTCTTAGCAGATTTTCGCCGAGTACTTTTTTGATGTCGGTTTCTGAATAGCCGCGGCGGAGCATTTCGTAGGTTATGAGTGGCATATCTTCGGCGCCCTTCATGCCGTTTGGGAGGAATGGTACGCCATCGAAGTCAGAGCCGAGGCCTACGTTGTCGATGGAGCCGGTGATCTTTTTGATGTGGTCGATATGATCGACGATGCGGGTGTACATTGGCACGTAGATCGGATTAGCGTCTTCGAGTGCCCGGATCGCGTCGTCGATGGCTTTCTGATTTCCTTTCAAACGTTCGTTGATCGCTGTGACCTGGTCGCGAAGTTTCGCCGTTCTCGCGTTTTCCTCGGCGTTGGTGCGGGCGTCGAGGAATGACGGATAGAAATTTAGCATTATCACACCGCCGTTTTTGGCAACGCGTTTTAGAACATCGTCAGGAACGTTTCTGGTGTGGTCATTCACACCGCGTGCTCCTGAGTGAGAAGCTATGACCGGTGCGGTCGATACGTCGAGGGCATCGTTCATCGTCTTGACCGAAACGTGCGAGATGTCGATAAACATTCCTAAACGGTTCATCTCGCGTACGACATCTTTGCCAAAATCGGTCAGTCCGCCGTGCCGCTCGTCACGGTGAGCGTCGCCCCAGTTTGTCGCGACATTATGTGTCAGCGTCATATAGCGCACGCCGAGCCGATACATCACCCGAAGGGCCGCAAGCGAATCTTCCATCACATAACCGCCCTCAATACCCATGAGGATACAGGTCTTGTTCTGTTTTTTAGCCTTTCGTATCTCCGCCGCAGTAGTGCAGGACGTAAAGCTGGCGGGGTTGCGTTCGACCTCGCGATAGGTCGCGTCGATCATATCCATCGCCCGTCGCATCGCTCCGCCGGTTTTCATTGTGCTGCCCGAGACGTAGATCGCAAAGAATTCGCCCGTAACGCCGCCCGCTCTTAGCCTCGCAACGTCCGTATGAAACGGATCGCCGCCGAGGTGAAACTTCCCTGCCGAGCTATTCCGCAGATCGTAATCCTCATCCACCAGCGGCGAAGTGATGTCATTGTGCCCATCGACCACGATGGCCTTGCGATGTATCTTAAGAGCCTTTTCCCAAAGTTTGGGATCCGCGTCCTTGGGCATTGTTTGAGAGAAGGACACCGTAGCGAACGAAATGGACAGTAGGAAAGCGGTAAATATTTTCATTGTTTTGCGGGGCGAGTCTATTTTTGAATAGTTTAGCGTCAGTGGGCAGGTTTCAGGAAATGAGCGGGAAGAATCGCCCTGCAATCTTTTCACCACGCGGTATGGCAGGAACGCCAGCCAGCAGCGGTTCATCGGTGTCAGAGATGACACCGTCGCGAAATATATTGATCACCGCCGCTCGACGCGGACGTTCGGAGCGATTTTGGTATGAGCCGTGAAGCATCAACGGATGATGAAAGCTCGCTTCGCCAGCCCTTAATTCGATGGGCATAAGTTTGAACGCCGCCCGCTGTTCATCGGTCAAAACAGCCAACACCGCATCCATATCGTTCGCGAGATCGGTGCGTGGCAGCAGATTCCATTTGTGGCTGCCGGGAACGTAATGCACGCACCCGTTATCTACAGTAGAATCGTCCAGGGCGATCCAACACGTCAAGTGGGCCATTGGTTTTGTACGCTCCCAGTACGAATAATCCTGGTGCCAGGCAACCACTGCCCCGTCGAGTGCGGGCTTTACGAAAACCTGATCGTGCCAAAAACGCACAGGCCCGCCGAGCAGACGACGCGCGATCGCCGCTATCATCGGGTGAAACACGAGGTTATGAAATGCAGTAGACACACGCCACGCGCCGAGAGCGTGAAAAAGTCGCTTTGACGGATCGGCCGACTCGTTGGCGTTGTATTCGTAAAAGCGTTTGTCGCGGTGATACTTGGGCTGCATCAGCTCTTCGAGATCATAATGCAGGGCCGCGATGTGAGTATCCTCAAGAATACGGATTCCCGATAGATACCCGTTTTCCTCAAAGAACCGCACGTCAGCATTGGCGACTTCATTCGACGAGTCACCATCGAGAGCGAAACCATCGCCGAGCGGCCCGTCGAATTCAGCAAGATCTTCGCCCATTACCGCTAACATACACGTAAATTCGACTGAAAAAAAGCTAGCCACACCGATGCGACAAGTGGTAAACTTCTCGTTGGAGCTTTCCTGGCAGCGCTCGCCAAGACCGTCCAACACTCCCTGACCTCGTCAATCCTTTGCTGCTAACTCTTTTATTCATTGACCTTACTCGGATCGCGTCCGGCGATATAGGTTGATCCCAACACCTCGCTCATTCATGAGCCGCTATGGCGGAATTTCCCAAAAAGAAGAATGGCAAAATGACAGTCGCTGATGTCGGCAACATTTCGTTGTCCCGCGGCGGGATCGATCGCGACGCGTACCGCGGCTTTATAGAGAATCTGCCGGTGATGTTCTACGCGGTCGCCCCCGAGCCGCCGCACACGCCGATATACATCAGCCCGACCTTTGAGCAGTTTGGGTATCCGATCAAACAGTGGATGACAAAACCGGATATTTGGGATCGCGTTATCCACGCTGACGACCGCGAGAATGTTCTGAATAATACACGCGAAGCCATGCGTCGCGGTGAGAGCATCGATTTTGAATATCGGGTAGTTTGCAAGAATGGAGATATAGTCTGGGTTCGCGACCGGAGCTGTTTTATCAAAGATAAGCAAGGCAATAAGCTCTGTTGGCAAGGCGTAATTCTGGATGTGACCGAGCGAAAACTCGCGGTCGAAGGCCTGCAAAAACGTGAAAAACTTTACCGGACGTTGGCCCGAACGATCCCTCGAACGGCCGTCCTGCTGTTTGACCACGATTACCGCTACACGCTCGCCGACGGCGAGCAGTTAAGGAATCACGATTGGTCAACCGAGACGTTCGAGGGCAAAACCCTGTTTGAGGTGTTTCCGACTGAAATATCCGACGAATGGTCAGAGCATTACGCAAGAGCGCTAAAGGGTGAGTCCGTCATTGTCGATATGGACAATGATCAAGGCGCCTTTCAGGTAAGCGTTCTGCCGGTGCGTGACGAAAACGACGAGATCTTTGCCGGGATGGTCATGTGGCAGGATGTTACTAAGGCAAAACGAGCCGAGAACGCTCTTAAAGAAAGTGAAGCGCGATACCGCCAGCTTTTTGAGGATGCTAATGACATCATCTACGTTCACGATCTGAGCGGAAACTACGTTTCGATCAATAAAGCAGCCGAGCGCATCTTCGGATACACGCGCGACGAGGCACTCAAGCTCAATATGGCCCAGATCGCCGTGCCCGAGCATCTCAAACGCGTTCAGCGGCAACTCGCCAAAAAGGTCGCAGGCGACCAGGCGCAGACCGTTTACGAGGTCGACTGCATCCGCAAGGACGGCAAGCGTATCACGCTTGAGGTAAATAGCAGCATTATTTTGAAGGACGGCGAGCCGATCGCGGTTCAGGGCATCGCCCGCGACGTTACCGATCGAAAGCAGTCCGAGGAAACGATCAAAAAGAGTGAGGAGCGCTACCGCGACCTATTTGAGAACGCCAACGATCTTATTTATACCCATGATCTCGACGGAAACTTTACTTCGCTCAATCGTTCCGGCGAAGAGATCACCGGCTACTCGCGTGATGAGGCTCTAGGAATGCACCTCTCGGAGGTCGTTGCTCCTGAATTTATCGAGGGTGCCAAAACGATGATCTCACGCAAGCTTGAGGAAGACCGTTCCACCACCTATGAGCTTGAGATCATCCGAAAGGATGGTCGCCGCGTACCGCTCGAACTTAGCTCACGTCTTATCGTTAGTAACGGCCTGCCGGTCGGCGTGCAGGGCGTAGGCCGCGATATCACCGAGCGGCGCCAGGCCGAGCTTTCGCTGCACAAAACGCTGTCGCTATTTACCTCGACCTTCGAATCGACGGCCGATGGCATTGTCGTGATGAGCCTCGACCAGCAGATCGTGACAGCGAATCAGAAGTTTATCGAGATGTGGGGCGTTAGCGAGGCCATAATGGAGTCGAAAGACGGCAAGCGGCTGGTCAAATTAGTCACGGAGCAGGCCAAAGACTCCGATGATTTCCGCCGACAATTGAGCGAGACCTACGCCGATCCGCATGGCACATTTACCGAACTGCTCGAGCTGAAGGACGGCCGCATTTTCGAGCGATACTCGCAGCCGCAGTATCTTGAGGGCAAGCCGGTCGGTCGCGTCGCATGTTTTCGCGACATTACCGAGCGGACGCGTGCCGAGCAGCGGCTGCGTCATTACGCTCTGCACGATACATTGACCGATCTGCCGAACCGCGTTTCCTTTATGGATCACCTGCGGCAGGCCGTCGAGCGTGGCGCGAGCAATGAACATGCTCGCTTTGCCGTTCTCTTCCTCGATCTCGACCGCTTTAAGGTCATTAACGACAGTCTCGGCCACGCGGTTGGCGACAAATTGCTTATCGCCATAGCCGAACGTTTAACGGTGTGCGTCCGTCCGGGCGATGTCGTCGCGCGGCTTGGCGGCGACGAATTTACGATCTTGCTCAACCGAAGCGGCGATACTACAGAGGTCGCCCGAGTCGCCGAACGCCTACAGACACGTATCTCCGCGCCCTTCAAGATCGACAATTACGAAGTATTTACAACCGCGAGCATCGGAATTGTAAATTCGAGTAGTGTCACGCGGAGCGCTGAGGACTTCCTGCGGGATGCGGACGCGGCGATGTATCGGGCAAAGGATAGCGGCAAGGCCCGTTACGAGATATTCGACCGCGAGATGCACGTTCGCAATATGAATCTGCTTCAGGTCGAGACTGATCTACGGCACGCGGTCGAGCGCAAGCAGTTCGAAGTTTTCTATCAGCCGATCGTCAATCTCGAAACCGGCTCGATCCATGAGTTTGAGGCACTTATTCGCTGGCGACATCCCGTCCACGGACTCGTCAACCCCAACGAATTCATCACCGTCGCCGAGGAAACAGGCCTCATCATCCCAATCGGCAAGTGGATCATCGAGGAATCTTGTCGCCAGGTCGTCCGCTGGCAATCGAAGTTCACAGACCCGCTGTCGGTGAGTGTCAATCTGTCGGCAAAGCAGCTAATGCATCCCAATCTGACCTCGCAGGTCAAGGATGTCCTGCTCGAAACGGGCCTTTCGCCCAGTCAACTAAAGCTCGAGGTGACCGAGACCAACGTCATGGAGCACGCCGAAAATGCTCTCTCAGTCCTCAAGGCACTAAACGCGCTCGGCATATCGCTCTCGACCGACGATTTTGGCACGGGTTACTCCAGCCTTTCTTATTTGCAGCGTTTTCCGTTTGACCGGCTCAAGATCGACCGCTCATTCATCGACAAGATGGAGGGCAACGACAAAGGAACTGCGATCGTCAAGACCATTTTAATGCTAGGCGAGAATCTCGGCATCGAGGTCGTCGCCGAAGGTATCGAGACCCAGGAACAGTTAGACATGCTCCGCGATCTCGGCTGCCGTCTCGGTCAGGGTTATCTGTTTTCGCGTCCGGTTCCGGCCAAAGGCGTCGAAAAACTGCTTCGCGACGCTATCAAACGATTTGATTTCAACCGCAAACACCACATTCAGCCCACTTCGCCGGTCATCAACGTCGTTGACATTCAATAGGCCAAGATTTTGCTGGCAACAGAGAAAGAGGCCGTCTGGAAACTCAGTTTCCGGGCGGTCTTTTTTTTGGAAGAGTTTTGATTTCGCCGTTGATCAGATCGCGGGTGCGTGGCTGAACCTTTGGAGGTTATGGGCGATGGCGATGAGGCCTAGTTCGGTATTTAC
>JANPDK010000034.1:0-18789 GCA_031431415.1 Acidobacteriota bacterium
GCTTCGCGGGGTAGCCTTCGGCATACTTATTCGTAAACGCCGTCCCCATCGCCTGCAATACCGCCTCGGAAACAAAATTCTCCGAAGCGATCAGCTCAAGCCCATCGGTTTGCCGCCGCACCTCGTCGTCGATGGCATTGCTTATAATTGGATCCGTCTCCGCTATGCTTGCTGTAAAAAAATCGCTCATTTTCCCTCTAGATCGACCGTAGTAAATACAATAATACGCGTTTCGGTCTAGTGAATCATCGTCGCAAAATCGTTTTCGTCCATTACTGCAACACCGAGGCTTTCAGCCTTCGTCAATTTCGAGCCCGCATCGCTACCGGCAACAACATAATCCGTCTTTTTGCTGACCGATGACGAAACGCGACCGCCGCGATCTTCGATAAGGCGCGCGGCTTCGTCGCGGGTGTAGTTTTCTAGTTTGCCGGTTAGGACGAAGGTTTTGCCGACGAAGCGTTCGTCGAGCAACGCGGTTGAGGCGGAGTCGGTTTCGGTTTTTATTCCGGCGGCTTTTAGGCGGTCGACTAGATCGCCGTTTCGCGGGTCGCGGAACCAATCGTAGACACTCTCGGCGACGGACAGTCTGATCTCATGGATGTCGTCGAGTTCCTGAACGCTAGCTTCAGCAAGGCGGTCGATGCTGCGGAAATGGTTGGCGAGGATCTTTGCATAACGCTCGCCGACGTGGCGGATGTCAATGCCATAGAGCAGACGCTGGAGGCCGCGTTCACGGCTTGCGGCGATCTGGTCGATCAGATTCGTGCCCGACTTTTCGGCCATCCGTTCGAGCGAAGCGATCTGCTCGACGGTCAGGCTGTAAAGGTCAGCAACGTCTTTGATCGAGCCGTTATCGACGAGCGTCTCGACCAAAACCTCGCCGAGACCTTCTATGTCCATCGCCTTTCGCGACGAAAAGTAAAGGATACGAGCTTTCAATTTTGCAGGACAAATATCGTTAGTGCAGCGGCGAACGGCCTCGCCCTCGGGTCGAATCGCCTCTGAACCACACACAGGACACGTCCGAGGAAACTCAAACTCGACCTCATTTCCGTCACGCTTCGACACAACGACTGAAAGCACCTGCGGAATGATCTCGCCGCTTTTTTCGATCATCACGTGGTCGCCGATCTTGAGGTCAAGGCGTTTGATCTCGTCTTCGTTGTGGAGCGATGCACGGGCGACGGTTGTGCCAGCGAGTAATGTCGGTTCGAGATGCGCAACTGGTGTGAGAGCACCGGTTCGACCGACCTGAATGCCAATCCCAAGCAAACGCGTAGTTGCCTGACGTGCCGGATATTTATAAGCGATCGCCCAACGCGGAGCCTTTGTGGTTGTGCCAAACTCGTCCTGTAAAGCTGTCGAATTGACCTTCACGACCACGCCGTCTATCTCGTAGTCGAGCGAGTCGCGGACAGTTTCCATTTCGGCAATGAAGGCCGAAAGCTCCTCAAAATTCGAGCAAACACGCCGATTCGGGTTTACGTTAAATCCATTCCGCCCACACCATTCAAACACCTCCGCATGAGTCGCAAACATCTTCGAACTTCCCGTAAATGCATCATACGGAAACATATCCAGCCGCCGCGAAGCAACCACAGCCGAATCAAGCATCCGCAGCGTTCCCGAAGCTGAATTCCGAGCATTGGCAAACGTCTTCTCGCCCTGCATCTCAAGCTCGGCATTGATCCTCGCAAACTGCGTCCGAGACAAAAACACCTCACCGCGAACCTCGGCATGAACCGGAGCATCGACCTTCAGCTTCAACGGGACGGAGCGGATCGTTTTAACATTTTGCGTAACCTCATCGCCCTGCGACCCATCACCACGCGTCGCCCCGGTCACGAGAATGCCGTTCTCGTAATGCAGCGATACGCTCAGCCCATCGATCTTAAGCTCTGCAACATAATCCAGCTTTCGCCCTTCAGCCAACTTCTCGCATCGCTCCGTAAACGCTTTCAATTCGTCGAGATCATAGGAATTATCCAATGACATCAACGGCACGGTATGCGTAAACGGCTGCAAACTCGTAGCCTTGCCGCCTACACGCTGCGTCGGGCTGTCTGGCGTAATGAGTTCGGGATATGCCGTTTCGAGGACTTTTAACCGTTCGAGGAGTTGGTCGAATTCGAAATCGGAGATCTCAGGAGCGTCGGATTGGTAATAGAGGTCGCTGAGCCGATTAATCTCGGCACGCAGGTTTTCGATGTTTTTTTGAATTTCCGAACTCATACCTATCTAATAAACTCCGCGATCAATCGATGAAAATGATGGGTTCCCTGCTCGCGTGTCGGCGAATATCGGCCGTGCGAATAAAACCGCGAACGTATTCCCTTTTGCACACTTTCGACAACCGCTTCATCTTCCATCTCGACACCATGCAGGTCGGCGCCGGCACTTGATTCGATGAGCGATTCATCGCGGACGTAGTTTAGAAATTCTACGACCGTTTTCGACGGCGAGACTGGCCGGACGACATTGACTGATATTCCCCACGGGTAAAAATTAAACATCAGGTTTGGAAAGATAAACAGATACCGTGCCGCAACGCTCATGTCAGTACCGGGAGCCGTATCGACCGGAGCATTTTCAGCGACCACGGACGACCGCCCCGTCTGCAAAACTGAATACCGAAACGTCTCCGTCGTATAGCTACCGTAATCGACGATAGAATTCAGCGACTGATGCACATACGGAATGTGAAATCCTTCGAGATAATTTTCGCAATACAACGCCCAGTGAGCGTCGATCTCATATTCACGTCGGGATGTGAGACTTAGGCTCTCGGCCTCGTATGTGTCGTCATAGAATCGCTCGGCAACATCATTTACAAACGCCTCAAACGAATCAACCGGATCGAGCGACGCAAACATAAATCCTTGCCTCACAGCAAATGGCAATTGCTTCAAATTATCGCTTTCGCATGGAAAATTTTCGACTCCCTCAAATTCCGGCATCGACAAAAACTTTCCATCAAGCGAGAACCGCCGACCGTGATACCCACAGCGAATCAGATTTGCCTCGCAAGGCGCTTCGACCAATATCTTGCCGCGGTGCGTGCAGACATTCGACAGGCAAAGGACCGCGTCGCCGGTCTTTGCCAGCAACAAAGGCTCAGCGAGCATCTCCGCCAACATCGTGACCGGTTTCAAACTTTCAAAATCGTTCAGGTGACCCAGAAACTGCCAGCTTCGCGCAAATATCTTTTCTTTCGACGCCTCAAACCACGCCGGATCGGTGTAAAAATCCGACGTGAGCGTGTGTGCCTTTCTGATATCGGCATCGATCTGTAGCCGGTTCATATAACTTCAATAGCGTTTAGTCTTTGTATAATTTGTATGCTGGCTGCACTGCGTCCCGTTCAAAACCGCGACCTATAAGTCCATCGGCAAACGCGGCCTGGAACTCGCCTCGAATTCGTATCTGTTCGGCCAACGCCACTTCCGGATCGCTCGCGACCAGGCGGGGCCAGTCAGGCATTATTCCGATCCTCGCCGCCGGTTCGCGGGTCTCGATGAATTTCCCGCCCGACGCGAGAGCCCTTACCTTTTCGCTCTCAAGATGCCACTCGGCAAACAGACGGTCGCTGGCGAGGCCAATCTTTTGGCCCGGAGCCGTCGTGTAATCGACGCCGTAAAAATTCACCTCGTATTCGCTCACGATCGCACCGAGTTTTTCGAGGTTAAAGTAAGCATTTCGAGACTTTACAGGTTCGAATGTCCATTTGATGTACTTGACGCCCTCGGCCAATGCACGCGTTCTTTGTGCCCACTTCAAACGCCCGCCGATCCCGTGGCCCTGATAATCGGAATGCACGGCGGTCATGTGCGAGTAAAATGCCCGCTCGCTGCGCATAAAGGCCGGTACACTTAAAACAAATCCAGCCAAACGCTTGTCATCGTACGCTCCGAGCGAAAATCCACCAGCGTTTTTCGTGACGATAAGGTGACGAACCGGCGACAATTCGACCTCGGGCAGTGCAAACACATCCCTTTGCAATTGCACACATTCGGCAAGTTCATCGAGCGTTACACACTCACGGATTTCGAGATTTTCCGCCATTTTGATTCCCAAATGCTACCAAATCGACGAGCCAAACGCGAAAAATACTTCTTAACATTTCCTGTGCCGATTTGTTATCATATGGATGGTCACCCACGGCCAAACCGCACGACACGTAGTTTCTGAAAATGACCCCGCAATCCGCACTAGAGCTAGAAGGGAATTTCCTGATGCACCCGTTTGCCGAGCTGATCGCTGAGATCGCTCAGTCCCGGGTCACAGGTTCGCTGCGCGCGACAGACCGAGACAAAAAGTGCGTCGTTTATTTTAAGAGCGGCTTGGTCGTTTTTGCGGTGTCAAATGCACGCTCGTCACGCCTCTTCGACATAATGATGCGGCGAAACAAGCTTGCAAAGGACGATCTCGCCAAGATACCAAATTTTGCCAACGATTTTGAGTTCGCGGCCTTTCTGAAAGAAAAGAACTTTATAACCAAAGAAGAATGCGACGGGCTTTTTGCCGACCAGATCGAGGGCATTATTGTTGATATTCTCACTTGGGTTTCCGGCGATTGGTCATTTAGCTCGCTGGCACGTATTCGCGACGGGCTTGCGTACCAGATAAATACGACGCGGCTTCTGGTCGATTACGCCCGGACGCTCGCCGAGGACAAGATGCTGAAACGCTTCCGCAGTCTCGACGAGCGTTTTATCCGGTCCGAGGTCTCAGAATCGGGCTATGATCTTACGCCCGGCGAAGCCTTCGTGCTGTCCAGATCGACCGACGGCGAACTGTCGGCACAAGATCTTGTCCACGTTGCCGCCGTGTCCGAAGCTACCGCACTGCAACTCATCTACACGCTCTGGCTCGGCGGCCTACTCGAAAGAAAGGACTGGCAAGCGGCCTTTTCCAAGGGATCGATCTCAGCAATGCGCTCGGCAAAACTGGAGTTGAGGACCGAGGCAAAACAACCGGAGGTCGTCGCAAAACCGGCAGTTATCGAGCCGAAGCCCGACACCATCGAGGCATCAAAACCGGCCGAAGCAGTAATATCGCTCAATGACTATCTAACACGGGTAGAACAGGCGACAACCCACTACGATATCCTCGGTGTCGATCTCAAGGCCGACACCGATGAGCTAAAACGGGCTTACTTTTCGCTCGCAAGAATGTTTCACCCCGACCGTTTTCACTCCGAGGGCGGCGAAAAGCTTAAACGAGTTCAAAACGCATTCACCGTGCTCGCTCAGGCCCACGAGACGCTGAAAGCTCCTGATTCGCGTGAGGTTTACGACTATCGAATGCGAAAAGAAATCGCCGAGCGCGAGAAACGCGAGGCTGCCGGAGGGACTGGAAACGTCAGCGTACAAGCTCAACAAGCGACTGAGAACTTCGACCGCGGATTTGATCTATTGATGGATCAAAACAGCGAGGGCTCGATACCCTTTCTCGCCCGGGCCGCCCATTTCTCACCAAAGAATGCACGCTATCGAGCCTATTATGGCAAGGCACTCGCTCACGATGACGAACAGCGTCACAAGGCAGAGGCCGAGATGCAGGCCGCCGTCAAGATCGACCCTGACAATCCGACCTACCGCATTATGCTCGCGGAGTTCTTTATTCAGGTAAATCTGCTGAAGCGGGCCGAGGGCGAACTTAATCGCCTTCTGGCTGTTTTCCCGAGCAATCGCGATGCCCGCAATCTGTTGGATTCGATCAAAACAAAGGCCTAGAAAAAGACTCTTGAACTTTATTGCTCGAAAGGCGAAACTAGATATGTGCAAAGTATTCTGCCCGAGCGAACCGAAACCGACGCCAAGCTGCTCGCCCTGTCCGAGCGGATCGACGAATTTGAAGGCTACGCACTGCCGCATGCTCGCCGTGTCGCCGCGATTGCCTTGTCGCTCGGCTCGTCATTTAATCTCGCTTCGCGTGACCGTTTCTTTCTCGAACAGGCCGCACTTATCCACGACATCGGCGAACTCACGATGAATCGCGAATACATCCGTGCCCGTCGCGGCCTCAGCGTCGCTGAGCGCATCGACCTCGAACGCCATCCCGTGATCGGCGAACAGGAAGCCGCCAAACTCGGCCTGCCACGCGGTGTGCAGCTAATTATCCGTTGGCATCACGAATGGTGGAATGGCGGCGGCTATCCGGACGCGATCGTCGGCGATCAGACACCGCTCGCCGCAAGGATCTTGCGTGTGGCGGATACGTTTGCGGCGATGACGGGCTCGCGGCCCTTTCGAGTTTCGCTTTCAAATGAGGACGCCAAAAAATATCTCACCGAGTGGGCCGGGATCGAATTTGACCCGACGGTCGTAAAGACATTTTTGACGCTCGACCTTCGCGAGGCCGAAACTCCGGTCGCCGCACACCGATCTGCGTCGGCCGATCCTTTCGAAGACGGATTTTCATTGATCTGATGGTTGGACAAATAAAAAACTCACCAAAAAGCTGGCTCGCGTTCGACCTCAACGTCCTTCGCCGCCTCACATTTACTACGGTCGCATTGCCATTCGCCGATCAACCTGCGCTCGGCACCTATCTCAAACGCTGGAATGCCCGTGTTCTCGCAAATGACCCGGTCCAGTCCGTCTGGGCTCGAGCCTTGTCCGAGATCACTAACAACGGCCAGAAACTCTCGTCCGACGAGGTTGATGCCGTTCTCGAAGATGCTTATGTGCCCGGATATCGTCTGAAGAATGAGGCGTTGAGCGTGTGGTTTAGCGAGGTCGATGCGTGGTGGTTTGATAATGTCCGGCGAAACATCGACCGCCTGCCGTCGCAAATGTCACAGGCCATCGCATCGAGCATTGTCATGGCAACAGGCGACTACGCGATGTCGTTTCGCGAAGAAAACCGCGAACTCCGCCAGCCGCTTTCATCCGTATTCAAACGTCTGTGGTCGATCCAGCCCGAGTCGTTTAATAACGGGCAGAGCAATGTGTCCACAAACAAGAACGCCGATGATTTTCTCGCTGAGACGCCGGCCGAATTAATGTTCCTTCGTCTGCCTGGTGCCCATGCTCAAAATCTGCGAACCTACCTTGGCCGTGCAGCATGGCGTGAGGAATGGCTTCGCGGTGGAAGTGCATTTTGGGACACGCTCGAGGCCGCAATGTCAGGCAAACTCGGAGCCGCGACCGAAACAAAATCCCAATATCTCCATCTCCTCGAAGCCACGCTTCGCCGTGCCTCGCACATCAAACAATGGGCCATCGCCCACGTCGAACACGGCTTCATCCAAACCCAGGACATAGTCGACACCGTCGCCTCGATCCGTAAAGTAAATACCGTTTACACAAAGGATTTTTCGGAATTAACGGGCACGAAGGCCGTAATAATTACAGCCTGACGGCTGGCGCTTCCTTTCTTTCTCGGACAAACCAAACCACACCCGCCAACGCCGACAGTAGCCCCGAAAATATCGTCAGCGTCTGTGGCGTGATGTAATACATCAGCCCGCTTGAGACGTAGCTTGAAATGCCAAAGACGGTAAGTTCGGCACCGCGTTCGAGCGTCGAGAGGCGGCCACGGATGTAATCCGGCAAGCTGCGTTGGAACATCGTCTCCTGCACCGCATATTCCACTCCAACTATCGCTCTTGAAAGAAAAGCAACTATCGAGAATGAAAGCAGTGTCGGCATAAAACCGCCGATCGCGAACAGCACGCCGTGTGCGATCAGCGTCCAGCCGATGAAACCGTGATTCCAACCTTTACGATCGAGAAAAGTCGATGTCCTATGGGCAATAAGCATCCCAACCGTGAGCCCCAAGCCAGTGGCCGTCCACAGCAAAGCTACCGCGACATCCGGATTCCAGCCTTCGGTTCCCGCGAAATATACACCGCCGATCCGCTCAAAAATGACATTGATAAACCCGCCACCCGTCGCCCAGATCATGTTCATCGTCAGAATGGTCGCCGCGAAATGATTCTTGACCGCGTAGCTCAATCCTTCGCGAAGCTCTGTAATAAACGAAGCTCGCGGATCGGCCGCGACAAAATTCGGCTGCTCCGACGGCGGAGTTTGTTTCCGTCGAAATCTCATCGACGTCATTCTCGCCCCCGTCTCTTCGTCTCGTGTCGCCTCCTCGGGAATCAGCCAGACAGTGTATGCCGAGACCAAAAACGAACCTGCGTTGATGATAAACGCAACCTCATACCCAAATGCCGCCGACGCCCAACCGCCAAGAGCCGACCCGACCGCCATTAGTAAAAACCGCGTCGAAAATAGTAGTGCGGTTCCCGCGAGCAGGCCTTCCTTGCCGGTCAAATTCGGAGCCGCCGCATTCTTCGCTCCGTCAAAAAACGCACCGGTCGTGTGCAACAAGATCGTAGCGACATACGCGATCCAAAGATCGCTCGCGTCATTGACCAGCAAAAATGACAACGCGATCGCGAATCGTGCAAAATCCGTCGCGATCATCACCTGCCGACGTGAAAATCGGTCAACAAACGTTCCCGCGATCGGCGAAGCCAACGCAAACGGCAGCAATCTCGCCACAAAAAACAAGCCCGCCGCCGTCGGCGAAGCGTCCGACACCAGGCGCACCAATCCCAACCCGGCAATAAAATTGAACCAGTTACCAAGCTCCGAAATAAATTGCCCGGCCAGCAGATTGCGAAAATTCCGATTCCCGCGTATCAACTCACCGTACGTCAGCGAACGCATCTAGATAGGATAAACGGTCGGACAAGTTTTGTCAGAACCACGTTGATCGAAGCGGGAATAGCAGAGGATCTAGCCACGAATAACACGAATGACACGAATAAAAAGCCGCCTTAATTCGTGTCATTCGTGTTATTCGTGGCAAAAATGTCTTGAATTCCTTACATAGCCAGTTCCGGCTTAAAGACATTCTTCACAGCCCGGATCGTATTGCAGTGAATATCCACGGTATCCTCGATCTTCTCGGCATAGCCGCCGCTCATGGTGGTGACGATCGGGATTCCTTCGGACTTGGCGAATTTTAGAACGGTTTCGTCGCGTCGTTGCAAACCTTCTTTGGTCAATGCCAAACGTCCCAGCCGGTCGTTTTCGTACGGGTCGGCTCCGGCTAGGTAGAAGATGATGTCGGCGTCGTGCAGACGAATGCGGTCGAGGGCGTGTTCGAGAGTGTCGAGGTATTCCGCGTCGGCGGTGCCGTCGGCGAGTTCGATATCTAGGCGTGACGTTTCTTTGAATAGTGGGAAGTTCTTCGCCCCGTGCATCGAGAAAGTAAATACCGAAGGCGAATCCTGAAATATGAATGCCGTTCCGTTGCCTTGGTGAACATCGAGATCGATGATCAGAAATCGCGAGGCGAGCCTTTCCCGCTGCAATACTCGGATCGAGACTGCCACGTCATTCAACACACAAAATCCTTCGCCGCGATCAGGAAATGCATGATGCGTGCCGCCCGCGAGATTCGACGAGACCCCATCAACCAAAGCCCGCCGCGAAGCATTGATCGTCCCCGATATCGCGTGAAACGAACGCCTCACCAACGCTTCTGACCACGGCAACCCGAGCTTGCGTATCTCCTTCGCCGTCAAGGTTCCGTTGGTCAGTCGATCGATGTAGTCTTCCGTGTGAACAAGTAGCAGATCGTCGCGTTTGACACGCTCGGGGGCAACGATCTCATCGGGCGACAAAGTCCCCTCGGAAACCAAAATATCCCGTGCGATCTCAAATTTTCGAATTGGAAAAACGTGGCCTTCGCCGATGTCGGCGTAGTAATAGGGCGAGTAAAAAATGCTGTACGGCATTACATAGATGGTAGCGAAGCGCCGCACAGCTCACAAATGAAAAAAAGAAAGGCCGCAATCTTCGCGACCTTTCTATAGCACCTCCCAGAGTGCCTCACACGGTAACCGCCTTCATCAGACCACAGGTCGACTGCCCCGCAAATCCGAAACCGGGAGCCCACATTATCAACAAGATCAAAATAATCGTCCAAAGCATCGTTCCTTCCCCCTTTTCGTCCCCAATATAACGAGCCTATTTGCTCGATTAATCCAATAATAACGGCATTCGATGCGAATGTCGGTAATCCACGTTACAATACGGATCGATGCTATTTAATTGATAGATCACCAGCAATTCACTCGATGGAAAAAGGCGGGAGGCATCGGTGTGCGACCGGTGCCTTATGTGCGGTTTCAGGTTTACGGTACTCGAGGCGGGGGGTAAAAAGTTAGAACTGGATCGATACACCCGCCTGAATCAACCTCGGACTCGACGGTAGTATCCCCCGGGAACGGTCGACGATGAAAGAGCGGTCAAGGAGGTTTTTTCCGGTGACGAATAGTGTCGATCTCCAGGGCTCGATCCGATAGTTGAACGTCGCATTCCAATACGTCTGGGACGCGATCGCGCCTCGTTGACCGTTCGCGGTAGGATTTGTAGTATTCAGATCATCGGCAAATTGCCTATCCAAATAAACGTTCTCGACAAAAGCATTGAATCCTTTCGGATGCGAGTAGCCGAAACTGGTCGTCAGCAGATTCTTCGGGGCGTAGGGAAGGCGATTGCCGATTACTAATGTTGTCGCCGAAACCGAGCTGAATCTCACCCCACGGAATTCGGCGATCGGTAGCCATGTAAAGGCGGTGCGAAGATAGAAATTATGTGCCGATCGAAGGATCGCTCCCGAGTCGATCTGTCCGACAAACTCTAATCCCTGCTGCAGCGTGCGCCCACCGTTCGTTAAGGTCGAGCCAACGCCGCCTGCCAGACTGGCGGGGACGATCTGATTCTCATAGTCCATACGAAATAACGTGCTTTCCAATCGAACACCTCGAAACGGCGATGTCCGGGCACCAAATTCGTAGTTCCAACTCAATTCGGGATCTAGTTCGATGACGGTGCCGGTATTGGAAATGATGTCCTCATTTCTCGGCGGCGAGAAGCCGCGATGAACGCCCGCAAAGACCGTCGTCCTGGGCAGCCCTGAGTAAGCCACGCCGATACCAGGAATGACAGCGTTCACGGAGGTTTTGCCAAACGCAGCCGGAACCAGCAGAAGATTCTTACGTTCGATGTCTATTTTTTCAAATCTAATTCCGGGAGTTACAGCCAGATCACCGAAAACGAACCGGTTCTGGAAAAACCCCGAATACGCAAAGGTTTTTCGTTGATTATTTTCGCTCACGACACCATCGCGGCTAGTCGGCAAGTCTCCATTTTTCTGAAGCCGATCCTGCCGTTCCCAATGCACCCGAAAGCCTGTCTGCAAGTCACCGCGGAAGGCGGTTCCCGCGTCATAGTTCAGTGTGAATCTCGGTGAGATCCCATGCGTCGCGTATTCGCGAAGGCGGCCTTCGTTCCCGCACGTGGTGTTCAGATCATTTAGGCTCAGACAGTCGGGATCGACATTAAGCCGGTTCGGACGCTGGCCCGAATTTGACGATTGACGCCACCAATGGCGTTTAAAGAAGTTGGCATAGCCGCTCGTTACCAAAACTGCGCGTGATGACAAAACAGACGTGTGCGAGACAGAAGTACCAAAACGATCGCCGTAAAAGAAGTCGTTCTTGAAGATGTTTCCGCGCCGATCCGCTGCATATTCCGCCTCGGTCAGCCCCGAGTAGGTAACGTTCGAGTCCTCGCCGTAATAACTGAACTTGAAGGTGAGTGAGTTACGGTCGTTGATCGACTGAACTACCTTGGTCGAGAGGTCATTCAGTTTCGAATTGGTAAAGGGCCTCGATCCGTCTCCCTGCTTGCGGGCAAAGTTTGCCACGAGCCCGGTTTTCCCGATGGTTCCGCTGCCAAGAAAGCTCCCGTTGAAAAAACTGCGATTTCCTCCTACCAGTTTTACCGTAAAAGTAGGCTTTTCGGTCGGGTTGGGGGTCAGGTAATTGATCACGCCGCCGACCGTTTGCGGCCCGTACGCGATCTGGCCGGATCCCTTTAGCACCTCGATCGATTCAAACCGTTCGATCGGCGGATGATAATATGATGCATTATCGCCATAAGGTGCATAGGAAATTGGCAGGCCGTCCTCGAGTAGCAAGACCTTGCTTGAACGTGTTGGATTAAGGCCTCGAATCCCAATGTTCGGTCTCAGGCCGAATCCCTCTTCGTCGCGAATATTTACGCCTGCAACCTTACGTAGAGCCTCAGAAAAATTGAAGACACGTGCATTTGTCAGCGTCTCGCGGTCGATTCGCTCAATTGATCCCGGGACTTCGTCAAGACTCTCCCGTGAACCTGCGAGGTAGTTCGCTGACACCGAGACGTCGGCCGCTAAAGGCGAAGGCGAGACCACTATCCGGATCGCATCGACCTCGTCGCGACCAAACTCATTATATGAATCGTCAAACGAATCCGCTTTAACCGAGATGCGATAGGACGAAGTCGCGAGCCTATCGAAGGAGAATCTTCCCGATTCATCGGTGGTAGTTTGCACTTCGCCGGCGTAGGAGGTTCCGACCAGCCTGACCACAGCACCTGCGACCGCATGGCCGTTCGTATCAACAACCTGACCTCTAACACGGTCATCTTTCTGGCCAAGAACGGTGGGCGCAAATGAAATGAACAAGAGGACTATGACAACCGGTAAACCCGCTTTTTGCCGGATGGCTGAACTAAACTTCATGGAGACTCCTATTTTCACCAAATATTATTGAAAACGACTTTCAATATCAGAAGTTTACCAGCGATAAATTTGGGTGTCAAATATGCTGCGAGCGTTGTCTTTTCGAATGGTGAACACGGAAAAAAGGCCGCCCTTTGTGGACGGCCCACGAAACTAATTTTTTATTTCGCTCTATCTTCCGGTAAAATTCGGTGGGCGTTTTTCAAAAAATGCAGCGACACCTTCCTTGAAATCAGCCGACTTGCCGGACTCGATCTGGCATTCGTGTTCGAGTGTGAGCTGCTGTGTGAGGTCGTTTGAGAACGAGGCGTTCATCATCTGCTTGATGCGGCCGATCGAACCGGTCGGGCCGACGGCGAGTTTGGCGGCGAAGGCGTTTGCCTCTTCCATAAGCGACGCTGCGGGAACGATCTTGTTTATCATCCCGATCGCCAGAGCCCTGTTGGCATCGACCGCGTCGCCGGTCATAAATAATTCGGTCGCGATCTTTTCGCCAACCGCCCGTGGTAGAAAGAACGTACCGCCGCAATCCGGCGTCAAACCAATACGCACAAATGCCTCGCGGAACGCGGCATCGTCCGCCGCTATGACAACATCGCACGCCAAGGCAAAGTTCACTCCCGCACCGGCACAAACACCATTAACTGCGGCAACAAATGGCACAGGAGTTTCGCGTATAAGGCGAATAACGCCATGCAAAGCCCCAAGCGGATCTTCAAGAAACGCCTCGATGCGTCCTTCTTTTTCCCACATCGATTTCATCTCACGCAGGTCGCCGCCCGAGCAAAACGCACGGCCATTCCCTGTCAAAATTACAGCTCTGGCATCGTCCAATATCACCCGCCGAAACGCCGAATCCAGATCCATCGTCAACTGCATCGACAACGCATTCAACGCATCAGGCCGGTTCATCGTAACGGTAGCGACACCGTTGCTGAGTTCGTATGTAACAGTTTCAAAGTTCATATTTACGCATGTCGAGCCCGCGAGCGGCTGGCTTCGTGACAGTCTTTGCAGAGCACCGAGCGGCCGACCTTTGGTTGGAATGGCACGGTGTCGTGGCGTCCGCAATTGTCGCAGACGATCTCAAAACGCTTCGGCGCATCCTCGCGCGCAGCAGCTTTCTTCGAACGGCATCTGGCACACCGTTGCGGCTGCATCATGTTACGTTGATAAAAGATCTCCTGATCTTTTTCGCTAAAGACAAATATATCTTTGCATTGAACACACGGGATTTCGATATCCGGCATCGCTTTCTCCTCCAAAAGTTCTGGATTGTCGGTTGTTGATATTGATGTTATCACAGTGGAAAACGTTTGATTAGTCGCGAATGTGCCCGGGCATTGCCAAGCAGCCCGATCGCAGTCTATATTTGTGAATCATATGGAAAAAACTACGACCAAATTCCGCTGGGAAGACATGCCCCGTGAGAAAGTTACCGATAGTCTCGATCGGCGGCTGATCACCGCCGAACAGATGATGCTTGCCCACGTTTACCTAAAGAAAGGCTGCATTGTACCACAGCATTCGCACCATAATGAGCAACTGACCTACATCCTCGAAGGCTCCTTAAAGTTCTGGATCGGCGAGGAAATGCGAGAAGAGATCGTGAGTGCCGGAGAGGTGCTGGTAATTCCATCAAACGTCCTGCACAAAGCCGAAGCTCTCGAAGACACACTCGACGTCGACATCTTCAGCCCGCCGCGACAGGACTGGATCGATAAGACAGACGATTACTTAAGGCAAAAATAGCCGCTACTTCTTTGCGACTTTGCGTCTTTGCGGGAAGCCTTCCGGATTTCCCGCAAAGTCGCCAAGACGCAAAACAACAAGAAAAACTTTATGGATTTTGGACTAAAAGGAAAAATCGCGCTGGTCTGTGCGGCAAGTCAAGGACTTGGTTTCGCGACCGCTCGCGAGATCGCGAAGGAAGGTACGTCTCTAGTGATATGCTCGCGACGCGAAGATGCGATCAACGCTGCTGCAGAATCGATCCGCAACGAGACCGGTGCAGATGTATTTGCTGTTGCCGCTGATGTTTCCGTCACGGCGGACATCGAGCGGTTGGTTGCCGCCGGCATCGAGCGTTTCGGCAAGATCGATATTCTCGTTACCAACTCAGGCGGGCCGCCGGCCGGGCCGTTCGATTCGCTGACCAGAGAATCGTGGGATGACGCTACACGCATTTTGCTTACCAGCGTCATCGAACTAACCAAGCTCGTTCTGCCCGGAATGCGTGAACGCCGCTGGGGCCGAATCCTGAATGTTACGTCGATCGCCTCAAAACAGCCGGTCGACAATCTGATGCTCTCGAATAGCCTCCGAGCCGCCGTAACAGGCTTTGCCAAAACCCTCGCCAACGAGGTCGCCGCCGACGGCATCACCGTTAACAACATCCTCCCCGGCTACACCCGCACCGAACGCCTCGACGAGCTGATCCAATTCCTCGCCGAAAAAGAATCCCTAACCGACGACGAGACCCGAGGCCGCTGGGAAGCCGAGATCCCAATGCGACGCCTCGGCGAACCGCATGAATTCGGTGCTCTTGCTGCTTTTCTAGTTTCAGAGAGAGCGAGCTACATAACAGGAAGCTCGATCGCGGTGGATGGTGGTTGGATCAAATCGTTATTCTAAGAACCGCGAGTTCAGTTTCCGACATAGCTTCCTTTTGCGAGAACCGAAACGTTTGGGATGTTTATTCGGATTTTCAGGCGATTTGAACGTTTGGCCTCTCCGCTTTTGGGTAACCGGATCGTCACGTAGTAGCGAGAAGCGAGATCGGCCGGTAAGCGATCAAGAGCCTCTGATTTTCCTGATAAGACCTCGTCAGCCAGGAACGCTCGTCCCCCCGACAGTCTTAGGAGGTCCGTCAGATAATATCTGCCTAGTTCATACTCTTCCTTCGTCGACCCTCGAGCCGGCGGTAGTTGAATCCCGAAGACGGTCGGGTATTGTCCGGCGGAGGCAGCGGAAAGAACGGTATCGAGATAAATAGGAAAAACTGGTATATTCCCCATCTCGGCGGCTGCCAATGATGTTGCATACGAAGCCTTCCGCGAGGTCGTATCTACTCCGTCACTAATGAGGAATAGTGCGGTTGGCTCGGTTATTGAGTTGAACCGCTTTTCAAACAACTCGGAGACTGTGTTATAAACCGATGTTCCGTTACCCATCGAAAGCCGATCAATTGCTTTCGCTATCAACTTCCGATCGATGGTTGGCTCTGTGGCGATCTTCATATCCGCGTTAAAACCGACGACCATGACTTTGTCTGTCGCGCGAAGCCGATCAACTATTCGGGACGCTAAAGCTTTTACTGCCTTGATCTGCTCATTTGCCGACGGACTCATGTCCAAGGCGATCACGATAGTCAACGGAGCTTCCCTGGTTTCTACTGAAACGACTTCGACCTCGGCATCGTCGACAAAAGCCTTGAAATCCGCCGATCGCAAACCTGGAACGAGCGACGCGCTATTCGTATAAACCATGACTGGAATAGTCATGTTCTGACTAACGGGCTTGGTCGGAACAGGGCTCGATACGATCGACGGCCCACCATCTACTTTTTTCTTCTCTTTTTCTGACTTCCCCTTGACCTGTGGAAAAACACGCGGAGTGTAAGCGGCGGACTCAGAGTAATTATCTGTAGGCTGGGCAACTAAGTTGCTGGAAAAAAGCAGAACTGCTGCGAAAAGAGCAAAAACAAAAACTCGCCTCATCTCTATCTCCTTCATTGCCAATTTCCATTATCGACAGAGCACCGAATCGGGTTTAACTAAAAACTATTAGCCATCTCACCGATATGAGCCTTGACCGTCTTACCAAGGGTCTCGAGATTATATCCGCCCTCAAGACACGACACGACACGGCCCGAACATACGTCACCTGCCCATTCTTTCAGGGTTTTCGTCATCGAGACAAAGTCCTTATCCTCAAGCTTTAGTTGCCCCAGCGGATCGGTCAAATGAGCATCAAATCCTGCCGAGATCATTATCAGATCGGGCCTGAAATTCTTTGAAATATCTTCGAGAGCACCTTCGAACATGCGTGTCTGTTCTGCCGCAGCCGTATTCGCCTTGACGGGAATATTCATCGTCGAGCCGAGCCCGCGTCCAAATCCCGTCTCGCCGCGACTGCCAGAGCCTGGATACCAAGGATATTGATGCATCGAGAAAAAATGAACAGTCGGATCGTCGTAGAAGATTCCCTGCGTGCCATTTCCGTGATGCACATCCCAATCGATGATGGCAACGCGGTCGATCTCTTTGTAATTGTTTTGAGCATATCTCGCCGCGACCGCGACGTTATTGAACAAACAAAAGCCCATCGCATGCTCCGAAGTCGCATGATGCCCCGGCGGCCTCACGACGACAAACGCATTGTCCGCCGTGCCTTGCATCACCGCATCGACACCCGCAATCGCACCGCCGGCCGCATACAGCCCGGCCTCGAAAGACTTCATCGAGATCGTCGTATCCGCATCGAGTCGATCCTGTCCATGAGCAAACGCCCCCTCGACTCGCTTATAGTGCTGCGGCGTATGCGCCGCCTGTATCAAACCCTTCGAAGCCTTATCCGGCGTGATCTCGACAAGGCTCGACCAAAACTTCTCGTCCTTACGCAGCACATCCATCACCGCCGTATAACGCTGCGGCGTCTCAGGATGCCCCGGCCCGGTGTCATGCTTTTCGTAAATTGGATGATGTATAAGTGCGGTTTTCATTTAATCCGAGATTATCACAGTTGAGCGAGCGTCCATCGAAGCCAACGTGCGATATAGCGTGTATAATGTCGAGTTACCTTAATTGTAAATTGCACATTGGTGATTGTTAATTGGTTTAAGAGGCGTTCTTTGTCTTGATTACGTAGCAATGAATGAAATTACGAAAATTCGCGCCATCGATTCGCACACCGGCGGCGAGCCAACGCGTGTGGTGATTGGCGGCTTTCCCGATCTTGGGGCGGGAACGATGGCTGAGCGGCTCGACGTTTTTCGGCGAGAGCATGATGAACTGCGTTCGGCGGTCGTCCGCGAGCCACGTGGACATGATGCGGTGGTTGGCGCTTTGCTGTGCGAGCCGATAAACGAGGATTCCGCTGCCGGAGTCATCTTTTTTAACAACGTCGGCTATCTGGGCATGTGCGGCCACGGCACGATTGGGCTGGTCAAAACGCTCGAATACATGGGCCGCATCGAGGCTGGCACGCATAAAATAGATACGCCGGTCGGCACGGTCGAGGCTGAACTTGGAGCGAATGGAATGGTGACGATAACGAACGTTCCGAGCTATCGACACGCGGCAAATGTATCTGTAGAAGTTCCCGGTCGGGGCGTCGTTATCGGCGAAATCGCGTACGGCGGCAACTGGTTCTTTCTCATCGGTGAACATTCCCTAACCATCGACCTAGCCAATCTCGAGCAACTGACAGATTTCTCCGTTGCGGTCCGAAACGCCTTGATCGCAAACAACATCACCGGTGCCGACGGAGCCGAGATCGACCACATCGAGCTTTTCTCGCCGACACCAACAGCCGACAGCCGCAATTTTGTACTCTGCCCCGGCCTCGAATACGACCGCTCGCCGTGCGGAACAGGAACGAGTGCAAAACTCGCGTGTTTGTACGCCGACGGCAAACTAAAGGTCGGTGAAACATGGCGCCAGGAAAGTGTGATCGGGAGCGTTTTCGAAGGGCAAGTAAGACTCGATGGCGACACGATCATTCCGGTCATTCGCGGAACGGCACACATAACGGCAGAGCTGAAATTGGTTCTCGACGTAAGCGATCCATATCGATTCGGGATCAAATAAGTTCAGAGTGTAGGCTTCAGCCTGTCTGCATCGTGAGAATACAAGCTGAAGCTTGCACTCTGAGCTCCTTAGGAAAATGACCTTTGACGTAGCAATTGTGGGAGCTGGGATCGTCGGAGCAGCCTGTGCCGCCGCACTAACCCGCGAAGGCCTGAGCGTCATCGTCATCGATGCCAGCGGCGTTGCGACGGGTTCGACCGCCGCAGGGATGGGCCATATTGTCGTTATGGACGACAGCGAGGCACAGTTTGCACTCACGCAATATTCGCAGCAGCTTTGGAAGAACCTCGCCGACGAAATGCCCGCAAGCTGCGAATTCGAACACTGCGGCACGATCTGGGTCGCCGCTGATGAAGAGGAAATGGACGAGGTGCGGCGTAAACAC
>JANPDK010000035.1:0-6825 GCA_031431415.1 Acidobacteriota bacterium
TTATTGGTAATCGGGATGTTCATCAAATTACATTCGTTTGGCTCAATAATGCCGTTGCCCGTCGGAAGCACTACCGGACCGCGTCCGAGGATCGGTGCTGGCAATTGGAAATTGAACGTACCTGAAAATGCGAGAATCGGATCGCCTGCGCCCATAGGCCCGGTCTGAACCGAGTTGGCCGCCATGGCCATCGTGTGGATGCCTTGTGTCGCAACTGGCGGTGCACCGTAGGTGAATGTGGTCTGAGTAGACGTATTGTTGGTAAATCCAGTCGCCGGAATACCGTCGACCGTAAAGTCGCTGGCCTGAACCGTGGCAGGATTGATCGGCTCGGTAAAATTGACCACGTACGAAGTCGGAACCGAAGTCACGGTCGAGCCAGATGCAGGAACCGTACTCGCGACCGCAAGACCCAGAGGAATTTTGTCGTAATAGACATTCGGGTCTTTGCGGCCAGCTCCGCCAGCAAGATCGTCTCGATTGTCTGCCCATGTTACGTGAAAGAAACCGGGTGTAGCAACCGCATGGTTGTAGTCGCCCATGTATACAGAATTGATCAACGAATCACGGCCAAACTCGGGCAGCGACGCAACATCGCTGACCGCAAAGCTCGGTTGGAACGTAATCGTGGCGCCCGAGATGGCACCGAGACGTCCGTAATATTTGAAAAGATTGTTGGTCGCCGTGTCTTCCTGACGGCTGTAATAGAAAATACCGAGTCGGGAGCCGTCAGTTGACACTGCGATCGTCGGCATCCATTGGTCGGTCGTCGTCGCGTCGTCATTGACCCTCGTCGCAGCGCTCCAGGTAGTACCGCCGTTGGTTGATTGGGTAAGAAATACGTCGCACTTATCTGCGCCCGGGGCATCCGTTGCCCACGTAACGTAGATATTTCCGCTAACGGGATTGATGGCAACGTGCGGGAAACCGCTGCTACGGAATCCGCTGAACGCCGGCAAGCCTTGCCTCGAACCGGTCAGTCCATGATCGCCATTTGTGCCGCCCACCAGTCCAGTCGCAACCGTCACGGCCGCAGCAAAAGTCAAAGCTTGATCCGTGGATTTACGCATCTGCAGCGTAGAACCATTAAACCAAAAGGCATACACCGCATGATCCGGGCCAACGGCTACGAATGCCCCCTGCTGGCCGGCAACGATGTTCACACCGCCGTTCGGGCCAAAGGTAAGGCCGTTATCGGTCGAACGGTACATGAAAATTCCGTTACCGGCACCGAAGTTACGGCTCATAAGATAGACGTTGCCATTTCCAGCCCCGGCGAAATTATCGACGACCATCCACTGTTTATCTTCGGACGCTCCTCCGGGCGTGCCGACAACTGGTGCCGACCAGGTAGCTCCATTATCGTCTGAGCGAAAGACCTGAATGGTCGGGACGTTAAAACCGAGCGTCGAGAGAAATATACGTCCGGTTGTGTCGTTTCGAGCAAAAACCGGGTCACCGGCGTCGCCGCCCGCATTTGTCGGGAGTGTGCCACCGTCGGTAAAGGTCGCGCCGCCATCCGTCGAACGCGAGAAGCCAGTAAATTTATTGGCGCCGACATTCGAACCCGAATCGTTAAAGCTCGCCACAACTGTATTGCCGAATGCAACGAGATCGGTCTCGCTCTGAGTGAAGTTTCCCGTACCCGTAGCACCGGCGTTGTTATTGACCAGAACATCCGTCGCCGACGGTGATTCGTCAATGACCGGTCCCGCCTGTGACGGTATCTCGCCACGTTCTTCGCGGGCAGAATACTCCTCCAGGTTGAACGTGTCCATCACGTGCTTCCAGGTCTCATAATTGATCAGGCCTGGGTTGGCGCCTCGTGGCTTGGGTTCGTCACCTTTGCCGGTTGAGGTTTTGTCACTCTTGGCTTCGGCCAATTCGCCTTTCTCGGCAGCAGAGCCGATATTCCAGGCAACGATGCCAAAGGCGACAGTACAAAGCAACACGCCAATGACCAAAACGGTGCTACGAGTATAGACAGTAGATAGACCTGAGAACTTCCTCATGATTTTCAACACTCCTCTAAGATGTTTCTCCCAAACAATTGCAATGGTGCGCACTCACCCCAAGGCGAATGACGACCGAAAGTTATTACCTTTGCTTGCCACTAGATTGAGTCAGCAAGCTGTTAAATTCTAAAATGCAGAACCGAGATTGACCGAAGTATATTCATAAAATACCCAACTGTCAACAAAATATGTCTATTCAAAATGAAAATGACCGGTATTGTTAAAACACACATCTGTCACTATTGCCATAATCGCCAGAACATGTGAGCAACCTTTTCCCAGATCGCCAAAGTTTTTGTTGACCTCAGGATCGTAACTGATTACTCTGACCCGAAGCCAACCGACGATCTTAGTGGGCTGATGGTGAGTTACCCGGCACCCTTCAAACATCCGACAATGATCTAACCCGAATCGTAAAGTTTGTTTGACAATCTGAACCAATTTGAGGCAATATGTCGCTGTTCATTGCAAATTTGTATCTTTCGATCTGGCCGGATTTTATGTGTGGCCAGCGTCGCGCGGGAATGCCTTAGGAGGGTTGAATCATGAAAAAAGTTTACGTTGTCGCCTTTGTTTTGGTTGGTATTATTGCATTGGCGATGCCTGCTTCGGCACAAAAAAATACGAGACCGGAGTTTTTGGAGCCGAGTTTCACACTTAGATCGCCTAGCGCCGGAGCCAAACTAGCGGGGGGGAGTCGTGTCACCGTGCAGTGGGATCTCATCGTTGACCAGACAATTATTGATAATAACTGGTCGGAAATGGAGTTGTTCCTTGTTGATGACAACGGCCTCTTGTTACGCATCACCCCTCAGCTCAGCGTGACAACCAAGACGTTCGAATGGACAGTTCCCAGCGTAAACACCCGCTCGGCAAAGATTGTGTTGCAAGTCGGTATCGAAGGCGAAGGCGATTTTTATGAGTTGCGTCAAGTTGGAACGTTTACCATCAAGTCGAAAGTTTGGACTCCGGCGGTCATTGTCAATTCGCTGGAACGGTCGCCTAAGGCCGGCGAAAATATGGAAATAACTTGGACCTCCGAGCAGATCGACCGGTCAAAGGGTTTTGACGTAATGATCTCGTACGATCGAGGTGCTCACTTTTACAAGGCCGGAACGACGACGGAATCGCGTTTCTCGCTTCCGATCGAAGATGATTTCGCAGGTGCCGTAACAGTCATGGTAATCGGGCGTACTGCCGATGGTACCAAGGTAGCTTCGTTGCTAACACCAAATGTGACCTTCCGCGTAAAAAGCAAGGATCAATAACCGCGAACTGCTTTTAACTGTTTATTACTAAGAGGCTCACCTCGTGGGCCTTTTTCTTTCTCTCGGCCCCTCATCAAACGTTCCGCCCAACTCCTTTTGCTCTAACCACGCTATGACTGCCGCCGCCATGCCGAACAATGCCCAGAGGTGGCGCGTGTCTTCGTACGAACCCGTGAGACCTTGATATAGACAGGCATCGATAAATGCGATAAGCAAGATCGTCGAGACGAAAGCGGTAACACTGTCGTACTGTCGAATTCGTATGAGGCCCGTGAAGAGATAAATGACGAACGCGGCGAACGCAAAAAAGCCCACAATGCCAGTCTCGGCGAGGACGCTGAGGTATGTGTTGTGGGCGTCAGTGAGCAATTGACGATTGCCCGACGGATCGGTGAACCGCGAGTCGGCGACCGGAACATCGATGCCCCGTCCGAGTATCGGGTTTTGCAGAAAGCTCTGAAATGATGTCCGCCACGCCTCAGCCCGGTGTGAACGCGATATTTCGCCGGTCGCGATCGGAACACTGCTGCCGTCCGCAGTATGTGAAAACAACGTGACCGATGCCGCGAAAAACGCCAAGGCCGCGACCAATATCCCAGCGGAAACAGCAAGGCGGCGAACAATCACCCGTTCGGCGTTTGTCCAAATAGAAAGGCCAGCCGCAAGGAATATCCCGCCGAGACCCGGCGTTAGAGTAAAAACATCAACGACGAGCAGGCAAATGCCAAAGGCCACTGCCAGACGCTTCGACAGCCATCCAAGCGAAACAGCCAGCACGAGAAACGCGGCGGTGACCGAGAGGTAATTGCAGAGTAGCGACGGATAGTTAAAGAAGCCTTCGATCCGCGGATATCGTCCCGGCGGCAGGCTGCCGAAGATCGGATGAAGCACGGGATTTTGGTTTGGATCGGTGAAACCAAGATAGTACGCCGCAATGCCCGCAAGGCTCAGCAAAATGATGAGACCCGAACCAACGAGCCAAGCTATCAATACCTTCTTTAGGATATCGAACGATGTAATGATGTTAATCGTCACAAAGACGATCGCGATGAGGTAGAATTTGCCGATCAGCTTGACCGCACTTTGCTCAGGCCTGATCGAGAAAATCGCAGAGAGCGTTACGGCAACCGCGTATGCGGCGAGAAATATGTACGCCGGGCTCCAGACAATGCTTCGTTTTCGTGCGAGCCACAGGACAAACCAGACTACGCCCGTAACCAGAAGCACGACATCCGCGATCTGAACATTGCCAGTGTACCCCGCCAACTCCGGCAACGACGCAAACGGCAACGTCACCACAAACAACAGGTACAACCATTGCTCAGATTTGAGCGAAGTCGGCATCGTTTACTGCAGTCGGGCCTTGACCGCTTCGCTGACCATCTTGCCGTCGGCATTTTTACCGGCAAGATTCGCCATCGCGGCTTTCATCAGCGTACCCATGTCCTTCATTGACGCAGCTCCGGTCTCGGCAGCGGCAGCCTCGACAGCCGCAGCGATTTCTTCGCCGGTAGCGGCCTGCGGCAGGTAAACTTCGATGAAACCAATCTCCGCCGCCTCTTTGGCAGCAAGATCCGCTCGTCCCGCATTCTCGTAACTCGAGATCGAATCACGCCGCTGCTTAACCTGCGTCTGCAAAGCCTTCAACACCTCGTCATCGGTCAGCTCGCTACCCTTATCGATCTGCCGGTTCATCAAATCGGCCTTCACGAGGCGCAAAACAGAGAGGCGGTCAGCGTCCTTCGCCTTCATCGCCGCAGTCAGGTCGGAAACTATCTGTTCTTTTAAGCTCATAAATTTGGGTTACGCCGATTGTCCGTTAGCGATCAGCGTCGGATACTTCCCTGTCCAGCAGGCCGAGCATGTCTTTGATGTGTCTAGGCCGATCGCATCGAGCATCCCTTCCAGCGAGAGATAGCCGAGCGTGTCGACGCCGATGTATTGGCGGATGTCTTCGACGGTCATGCGTGAGGCGATGAGGTCCTGGCGATGCGGGGTGTCGACGCCGTAGTAGCACGAATGCGCGGTCGGCGGGCATGAGATGCGCATATGAACCTCTTTCGCACCGGCGTGGCGGATCATTTCGACGATCTTTTTGGAGGTCGTTCCGCGAACGATCGAGTCGTCCACGAGAACGATGCGATTGCCGTTTATCAGGTCTTTGATCGGATTGAGCTTGAGCCTAACGCCGAAGGATCGGATCGACTGCGAAGGCTCGATAAATGTTCGCCCGACGTAATGATTACGAATGATCGCCTGCCGAAAGTTGATCCCTGACCAACGCGCGTATCCGATCGCCGCCGCAACTCCCGAGTCCGGCACGGGCACAACGAGGTCGGCATCGACCGGATGTTCCTCGGCGAGCCGCTTGCCCATTTTATGCCGGGATTCGTTGACCGAGCGTCCATAGATGATCGAGTCGGGACGTGAGAAATACACGTGCTCAAACGTGCACACCGAAACCGCCTTCTTCTCAAACGGCATCGACGAACGCATGCCGTCGGCATCGACGATGATCATCTCGCCCGGTTCGACCTCGCGAACGTACTCGGCATCCATCAAGTCGAATGCACACGTCTCCGACGCAACGCACCACGCGTCCTTGTATTTGCCCAAAACCAACGGACGAAATCCGCGTGGATCACGCACCGCGATCAAAGCCTGCGGCGTCAAAAACAACAGCGAAAACGCGCCTTCGGTGTTTTGTAGAACTTTTGTTATCGCCTCAACCGCATCTTTGGCCTGCGTGCGGGCAATTCCGTGAAGGATCGTTTCGGTGTCGGACGTGGATGAAAAGATCGCTCCATCACGTTCTAATTCGCGGCGACGGGCCTCGGCGAACGGCAGATTACCGTTGTGACACACCGCGATCTGGCCGTGCTGACACGTGACCGAAAATGGCTGAACTTCGTCGAGAGTATTCTTCCCAGCCGTCGAATAACGCGTGTGCCCGATCGCACTAGTTCCAGTAAGTTTCTTGAGGACATCAACATTGAGCACATCCGCAACCAGCCCGATCTCGCGGTGCTGATGGAGTTCGCCTGCGTTGCACGAGACTATCCCGCAGGCTTCCTGCCCTCGATGCTGCAATGCAAACAACCCAAGCTGCGTCAGAGTCGAAGCCTCTTCATGGCCAAAAATGCCAAAGATGCCACATTCTTCCCTGAGTTTGTCGAGAGTGAGATCCATCTGCTAAATCTTAAAGCATTTTCACCACAGAGACACAGAGAGCACAGAGATTTTGCATAAAAACATCAAAAATATTTCCTGTTTTCTCTGTGCCTCTGTGGTGAATTCCTAATCCGCCGGAAGAATTCGCCCGCGGCATTCGCCGAAGCCGATGCGGCGAAAGCCTTCGCGTTCGCAGTAGCCTTTCATGATTATCTCGTCGCCGTCTTCGAGAAAGCGGCGGGTTTCGCCGTTGGGGAGTACGATCGGATCGGTGCCTCGCCAGGAGAGTACGAGCATGGAGCCGCGTTCGGACTTTTCCTTGCCTGAGATCGTGGCGGTCGCGATGAGGTCGCCGGTCTGCAGGTTGCAGC
>JANPDK010000036.1:0-2181 GCA_031431415.1 Acidobacteriota bacterium
CCACGAAATAATACTTGAGAGCACGAAACAGAGATTTCTTATTCGTGTTCTTTCGTGTATTTCGTGGTTACCTTTCTTTATGGCCGAACATATCCTTACTCGCTCCATCACCATCGACCTGCTCCGTGAGGAGGTCTTCGAGTTTTTCGCCGACGCCGGCAACCTCGAACGCATCACGCCGCCGGAGCTGAATTTCCACATCATCACCCCGCAGCCGATCGATATCAGGCAAGGCACGCTGATCGACTATGAACTCAAGATGCGCGGCTTTCCCGTCAAATGGCGGACCGAGATCAGCGTCTGGAATCGCCCGCACCGCTTCGTCGACCGCCAACTCCGCGGTCCGTATTCGCAGTGGATACACACGCACACCTTTACCGAGCTGGATGAGAATCAGACGCTCGTCGAAGACGAGGTCCGCTACCGCCTACCGCTCGAACCGCTGGGCGATGTCGCGCATTTTCTGGTGCGGCGAGAACTGGACTACATATTTGATTATCGACAGAAAGCCGTTGCGGAAATTCTCTGTCACCACAGAGACACAGAGAACACTGAGGAAGAAGAGAAGATACAGTTAGATTTTTCTTCAGCTCAGTAAATGTTCCCACAAAACCATAAACCTCTGTGTCTCTGTGGTGAATTCCTATTCTTATGGCCACTCGCCTGAGTATGAGAGGTCGGCGCGGCCGGTGATGACGATCTCGTCGTCGTCGCGCCAGAGGACGTCGGTGGTGCCGCCCTCGGAGTGGACCATTATTTTGCGTTCAGTCTTGAGCATGAAGGCACTGAGGATCGCGGCGGCGCTTGAGCACGTGCCTGAGGCCGTCGTCTCGCCGGCACCGCGTTCCCAGATGCGGATGTCGATGTTCTCGCGGTCGTCTATTTTGACGAAGACGATGTTGGCACGCTCTGGAAACATCGCGTGGGTTTCGAGCGTGCGGCCGATGGTTCGCCAGTCAAAATCGAAATTGTCAACAAAGATACACGCGACCGGATTGCCAACATTCACGGCCGAGAATGAGTAGTGACGTCCGTCGGCCTCGATCGGTTCATTGACGACAGCTTCGCGTCTTGAATCGGTCAGAACCGGAACCTCGTCGGACGAGAATCGCGGCTTACCGATCTCCGCCCGGAACCAAAATTCTCCGACGCCCTTTCGTTCGATCAGATCGTATTTCTTGATACCGCTGCGAGTCTCGAGCCTTAATTGCGGCTCGCTCCAGAGGCCTTTGTAATGGAGATATGCGACCGCGCAACGTGTGCCGTTGCCGGAGAATCCGGCGGTCGAGCCGTCGGGATTGATGATCTCGCAGAAGTAATCAGCTACGGAGCCGTCGAGGCGTTCGACGACCGCGATGCCATCGCCGCCTGCTCCGGTATGGCGTTGGCATATGGCCTTGCCAAGATCCGCGAGCGAGATGTCGGCTGGGATATTCCCACGTTCGATAACAATGTAATCGTTGCCGAACCCGTGAAATTTTGTGAACGCGATCGTCATAAGCTATTTACCGATAGCAACAATGATCTCGGTTCCCTGCTTGTATTCGATCGTGAAGTTGACGGCGTCGCCGACGGCGATAGGCTTGAGCAATGCTTTGTTCTTTACCGAAAACTCCATCTTCATTGCGGGCATTAGGTCGGGAATGTTCTCATGGTCGATCTCCACCGAACCTAGTTCGTTATTGATCTTGGTCACTTTACCTTTGCCCTGATAGAGTCCGTCGTCGGGTGTTTTGGCTGCGGTGCTCTCAGCGTTGGCATTACTGTTGGAGTTGGTGACGGCGTTGCTGGTAGGCTTGGCCGGTCCGCAGGCCGCACCGAATATTGCTGCAAAAAGTGTGAGCAGAAAAAAAGTTCGTTTCATACAGAAAAATGGTACGACAGACCGCCTCGTCTGTCGATACCGTGTAGGAATGATCGGCCCTTAAGGTCGCGGGGCCGCCGGGACAGGGATGATCTTTAACGTCAGCGTTTCCGTGCCGCGTTTTACGACGACATCATACTCGTCGCCGGCCTTCATCGTGCCCATTGCGGCCATATAATCCTGAATATTTTTAACCTCTTTTCCAGCCATCTTGACGATCTTGTCACCACCGGTCAGCCCGGCCTTGGCCGCGGGCGAATTGTCCCGAACTCCGTCGATCGTCAGCCCGTCGCCGCTGTCGGTGTAGCTCGGTATCG